>VXRD01000029.1 GCA_009838845.1 Gemmatimonadota bacterium
AACGAACAGGCCAAATATCTGGCCACTCTGGAGATCAACGCCCTCATAGACGGTGCTCTGGAAGGAGGCGCCACTGACCCTATCGTGCTGGACGGACACGGCAGTGGTGGAATCAATATCGAACATATCCACCGTGAAGCCCGGGTGATATACGGCCGCCCCAGGGGCTCTGCGTGGGAGATGGGATTGACATTTGAGGCGCAATTTTTGTATGGCCATCACGCGATGGAGAACACCCCTGATGGTGTGCTGTGTCACAGCTGGAGTTCCCGAAGCATTGCCAACTGCTGGTTGAACGATGAACTGATCGGCGAAATTGGCTTCAACATAGCCCATGCCGGTGAGGTTGGCGTGCCCACGGTTTTCGTCAGCGGGGATCGGGCTGCTATAGATGAGGCTCGACGTTATGTTCCCGACATCGAAAGCGTTGTCGTGAAAGAGGGGCTCAGCCGCACGGCTGCCCTCTCCCTCTCCCCCACTAAAGCTCGGGATCTGCTCCGAGAAGGCGCTCGCAAAGCTATGGGGCGAATCGGAGAAATCCCACCTTATACAATCCCATCTCCGTATATATTCGCGACCGAATATCAGTCCGCTGATAGTGCCGAGGCCAGAGCTACCCGTGAAGACGTTGAGCGAGTAGATACCCGCACCGTCAAAATAACCGGCGATACCATCGCTGAAATTAGTGCAAAAAGAAGATAGTGAACGTTCGAATTTCAGAAAAAATTGAGATATTTGCCATGAAGCGTTACAAACTCTTGATTAGCGGCTGTGGAAGCGCTGGCCGTAATGTGGCTCAGGTAGTCGATGGACGTGGAGAAATTGTGGGTCTCGTCGATCCACAGCAGGCACAGTTGGACATGATGCATGAGCAATATCCGGATGCCTTGACTGGCCACGAGTACGCTCAACTCCTGCGAGAAACGCAGCCCGATATTGTAGTCGTGGCAGGACCGGATCACTTGCACGCCGACCAGACTGTCATGGCATTGGAGCAGGGCTGCCACGTCCTGGTGGAAAAACCGCTTGCTACCACAGTGGCAGATGCCCAACGCATCCTCGACGCAGAGGCAGAGAGTGGCCGGCATGTCATGACCGACCAAACCATGCGCTACCTGCATCCCTGGCACGAAATGGCACTGATGGCCCAATCCGGTGAGATTGGCGATGTTTTCTTTGTCCAGGGCGATTACATCCATGACATGTGGAGCCATTATTCACCTGAGGGTAAAAGTCACACACCCTGGCGCATTGATCAGCAAAATCCCCAGAATATCCTGCTGGGCGGCGGCTGCCACCCACTTGATCTGATTTTGTGGACCGTCGAATCCCCGGTTACGGAGGTCTATGCCTATAGCAATAAGCTCAGCATCCCGGTATTTCCAGATGATGACTGTTATATTGTGATCCTTCAATTTGAAAATGGCGTCACAGGCAAAGTCTTTGTGACAAGCGGCTGCTCCGGACATGGCATGGGCGAGGGAATGGGCGGTGGTTTTTTAGCCGTATATGGCACCGAAGGCACGTTGTGGAAAGGCCAACTCTTCCGCCGTGGCCATGAGCCAGTTCCAATCGAAGAATCATCTGCTCATGAAGTAATTGGTGGACACGGCTGGGGGCGCTCTGTGGTCGATTATCTAAATCTGCTCGATGGCAAAATCAGTAATCCGATCCCGGCTCGATGGGGTGCGCGCATAGTTTCTATCTGTGAGGCAGCACTGGATTCGATTCGCACGAAGCGCCCGCAATCCCCTCATTGGTTTGAATAGCCCGCAACCAAAGAATCCCGGGAATCCCAAAGAGATTTGGATTCGCTTGTGCTTTTCTGAATTAAATTTTATACTGACCTGCAGTCAATCCTGACCGAGACTGGACAATGAGACCCATCATCTTCGAAGATGACCTTTCGCAACTGCTGGATCAGTTTGAGCCTTCAATGCTATTCGATGGCTCAACGGTCGATGAACTGGAGAGGTGGCAGGATCGATTTCGATCAACAGTAGTGGAACTGTTGGGCCTTCGCCCGGAACGGTCGGACCTTTCTCTGGAATTCCTGACTGAAACGGATTGTGGGGACCACGTACGCCATCGCATTCGCTACCAGACGGAGCTGGACGTGTTCGTACCGGCTTATTTGCTCGTTCCCAAGGAGTTACAGAATCGGACTCCGGGTCTCCTTTGCCTGCACGGGCACAGCCAGTTTGGGAAAGATGGTGTGGCGGGGATCGACAATTCACCCGAGCGGAAAGAAGAAATTGTAACGAAGGGATACAACTTCGGCCAGAAATTCGCACAGCAGGGCTACGTCACCCTGATGCCCGATCTACGCGGGTTTGGCGAACGACGGTCCAATTATCCAAATCCCCGGGTTGACTATTGCATGCGCAACTACCTTTGTGCAACGCTGATGGGCACAACCGTTGTGGCACTACATCTGTGCGATCTACAGGCTGCACTCGATGTGCTTCAGTCCCTTGATTATATCGACAGTGAGATGCTTGGCTGTGCAGGGATTTCGCTCGGAGGTCGAATGGCCATGATGATCTCTGCTTTTGATTCACGGGTCAAGATTGCCGTACCCTCGGGCTGTCTGAGCATGTACCAGGAACGTTATCAGGCTTTGAAGAAGTGCGGCGCACAACTCATCCCGGGACTTCTCCAGTATGGGGATACGCCGGAGATCTTCTCTCTCATCGCCCCCCGCCCTATGGTGATTGAATGGGGGTTGAGGGATCGACTGGCGCCACACGAATGGGCGGAGAGAGCATTGGTCAGAGTGCGGAAGGCATATGGGGCAGCCGGCGCTTCGGATCAGTTATTTGTCGATCAATTTGATGGCGGACATCAGTTCAACATGAAAGTCGCCAGTGATGTTCTGGACAAATGGAGGAACGGTGGTCTCTGATCACATTGCAAATGAATCCCATCCACCGAATCTTGAACATGAACTTGTTCTGGCGCCGTGATACGTCGAACGGCTGTTGAGGAGGACCCATGCCGAAATCACGAGTGCAGCGCGTCAGCATCACAGTCCAACCTGTACCGGGTAACGAGCCCGATGCGTTCGAGGTCGAATTTCACGGAAGTAACGGCTCACGTAGCTGTGGGCACGATCTGGAATTGCCCGCAGGCAAGTTGGGGATGTGGAAGATTACTGCCACCGCATCAGAAACCATAACTGCCGGCGGCGGTTTTCTTTTTCAGCGGCACTCGTTTCTGTTCTCGCATCGAATTCAGGACTACAACCCAGAGGGACGTGATTTCGTCACTCTAAAAACCCAATGTGATGCGACCTTACGCCTGATCGTCAATTCAGAAAAGCAGTCCCACCGTCCGGGATTCGCCCAGGTGCTGGTCGATGAGGGTGAGATGAAAACCGGTGATTCCTTCACCATTCAGATTGGCGATTCGAGCTATGGAGGCGCGGGGAGCGCCGTTTATGACGGAACGACTCTGGGGCGGATTACCGGCGCCGTGGATCGGACAGGGGATGGCGTCTATCGGGAACTGGCCTGCAACCCTTGCAGGATTCACATCACATCCAATCCTGTGCCGGCGCTGCTTCGGCTTCTGGGCCCGTCGATCGTTACGCCCGATGAGGCCTTTGCACTGCATCTGATGGCCTTCGATGCAAACCACAATATCTGCGAACAATTTGAGGGTCGAGTGACCTTCTCTGGTCCGATTTCAGCGGTTGAGGGTTTGCCCAAATCCATCTCGTTGGGCTCCAGTGACAGCGGGCTCGTGATTCTGGAAGACATTCGCATATCAGAACCCGGCCTTATCCGTCTGATCGCGGAAGACAAACGCCACGGTCTAAGGGCAGTGAGCAATCCCATCCTCTGCAAGGAACAGCACGGCCGCCGTCTCCTCTGGGGAGATCTCCATTGTCACGGATGGGGCGACATTAGCATGTCGCTACTGGACGATCCCACCTTCAAGATTCATCCTGAGCGGAGACACGAACAGTTGCGGAGAGTCGGCCGGCTGGACTTTGGAGCGCCTGGACCGGCCGTTCCGCCAATCCAGGAGGATCGACCAGAGTTGTGGCGTGCCTATCAGCAAGCCTATCGGAACAACGATGAGCCGGGGACTTACGTTCCTTTTCTCGCTTCAGAGGTTCACCCGAGACCTGGAGGGGATCGGAACGTAATCTACCGTGAATGGACTGAAACCTACCCCCCCACCTTCTGCACCATGGACGAAGTGATGGCCGAGTTTGGAGATCGGGAGGATGTGATCCTTGAAGCCCACATCGGGGGTGGTCCCCCCCAATGGTACGATTATCGTCCCAGTCACGAGCCGCTTCTTGAGGTCGCCAGCGGGCATGGCTGCTTTGAATGGGTGCTCCAGTGGGCCCTGCGCTGTGGCTTTCGCCCGGCCGTTATTGGATCGGGGGACACCCACCTTGCTACAATGGGCGCTCCAATCGCCGCCAAAGACTACTTCGGGAGGTGGCACAATATTGGTTTGAACTTCCGAGACACCGGGTATGGGAACGGACCGATCGCCGCCGTTTGGGCAGCGCGCTGCGAGCGTAACGAAATCTGGAAGGCAATTCGGGATCGGCGCACCTTCGCCACCACTGGGGCGCGCATCATCCTGACCGTAGATGTCAACGGACACACTGCGGGCAGCGAGGCCAAAATCTCGGCGCCTGCTGAGATCACCATTTGCGCGCACGCCTGTGCTCCCGTGCAGCGAATAGACTTGATTCGGAATGACCGTTGTCTCCACTCATGGCATCCCGATGCAATCGATATAGATCTGACCTATACCGACGAGATTCCGCTGCGAGAGGGAGCCTATTACGTTCGTCTCCGCCAAATCGACGGTGAATACGCATGGTCCACGCCAATCTGGACCTTCTGTCCGGATGGATCTGAGCAATATGACCTGCCCAGGTGGAACGCGCACGAGCCTCTTGATCTCACGAGCCTCAGGCCCAACCAGGCGGAGTCTTACGAAGCCGATCTGCACCGTTACCTGGAGGTGGAAGAAGAGATTGAAGAGTTTCACGATCTGACCCCTTTCGACGTAATCGAGGAAGTCACCGGAAAATGTGCGCTTTTCCTCGGATATTTTGGTATCGATCGAGATCCCATCAGTATTCGCTGGTATTTTGAATTCGACATGCCCAAAATCCATGTGGACTGGGGGTGGAGAGATTTTGGACTCCGACCGACCCCTCCCAGAGTGGAAGAGCGTATCCTGGAGTCTGGCGGGCATCTCTGACTTGAGTCTCTGCGTATAAAACAGACCGACTGGCTCTCGGGTCAAATTCTGGCATTGGAAAATAGGAGATAGGAGATGGATCAGCGGCCAACGGACGATTGGACCAGAGATAAAAATATAGGTGAGACAGAAGGGAGACCTCCCAACATCATCCTGATCCTTCCTGATCAACAGAGGTTTGATTCATTGGGATGTTACGGCAATCGGAATGCAATTTCTCCTCATATCGACCGACTGGCAAGTGAAGGTGCCTGTTTTGAATCGGCTTTTGTGACCCAGCCTCTCTGTTCCGCGGCCCGATCTTCAATCCTGACGGGACTATTTCCCCACAAGACTGAGGTCTGGGACAACGATGTGACTTTGACCGACCACACAACATCTTTTCCGAGGCTCCTGCACGATATGGGTTACACCACCGGCTACGTCGGTAAATGGCATCTGGGTCCGACGCCTGAGCCTTTCGATCGACCTGTATCGGGAAGACCGATCCAGCCTCCTCCGGACTACTTTGATGTCTGGCAAGGTCATGACGGGAGTGAATCACAATGGGTTGGAGAGCCCATGAAGAAATGGACCGTGCCCGACAATCACGAGTCTGCAATTCCCGATTTTGGTCGTGAAGAACCAGGCGAGTACCGTGTTGACTTCGAGTTCGACCGCGGAATCCAGTTTATTCGCGAACACCACCAGAATCCATTCTGCTTGATCGTATCTTTCCGGCCTCCGCACACACCGTGGACCGCTCCCCCGAAAAACTGCGAGCGATTTCAGGGAAAGGTCCAGTACCCCACGTACTATGCAATGGTTAACAGAATTGATGAAAACGTTGGCCGGATGGTGGATGTCCTGAATACTTTGGGCCTCGAGCAAAACACCTTGATTGTATATACATCGGATCACGGGCATGATTTTGTCTACCGATGGAATCCTCAGCCAAAACGGAATTGCTACGACACGGCGAGCAGAATTCCTCTGATCTTCTACTGGATCGGAAAGATCAAACCTGGAGTCCGAAGCGAACTCGTCAGTCACGCAGACCTGGTGCCCACCATCCTGGATCTCTGCGGGCTAGACATTCCCGATGGCCTGCACGGTCGCAGCGCGAGAGAACTCCTGCTTTCTGGCAAAGGTCCATGGCGTGACTCTGTTTATATTCAGAACCATCCATATCGTCAGGATGGTCTCTACTGTCCTCCGGAAAGTGACCCTACGATGTTTGAAAGGTGTATTGTAACAAATGAATGGAAACTGATCGTCAACTCAGAGCGACCTCCGGAACTCTATCATCGTCCCACTGATCCAGACGAAATAAACAACAGGCTCCGCGAACCCGGGCTGGAAGAAGTGCTGCGGACGCTGTTCGGGAAACTCGAAGATTGGGCGTGGCAAATTGGAGATGGGCAGGCGCTGAGCAAATGGCTTTTATACAAATGGAATAGAGGGCTGGACGGATAAGAACCTTTTTTGATTCCAAAAATCTCAACCAGGGTAAAGATTACTTTAGGAGAATACCATGGCACAATCACTTCTGGCAATTGAAGGGGGCCCAAAGGCCGTTACGGCTCCTGTAGGAGATGGGTGGGAAAATATCGGCCCGCTTGAAAAGTCGTACGTGAACGAGGTACTGGACGATCCGAACACAGCCCGGCGACATCTCGAGCTCTTCGAATCTGGTTTCAGCAAACTGGTAAAGACCCAGCACGCGATCTGTACGTGCAACGGAACCGCAGCTTTGCACTCGGCCATTTTTGCTGCGGGCGCCGGTGTTGGCAAAGAAGTGATCGTGCCATCAGTCACCTGGCATGCCACGATTTCACCCATCCTCCACTGCGGCGCAACACCAGTATTCTGCGAGGTAGATCCGAACACCTTCTGTGCGGATCCGGAAGATGTAAAGCAACGAATCACAGACAGGACATGCGCGATTGTCGTCACACACGTCTATGGGAATCCGGCGGATATGGATGGACTGCTGGACCTGATCGCCGGAACCGATATCAAGCTGATTGAAGACGCCTCTCACGCACACGGCGCTCTGTGGGATGGCAAGCCAGTGGGCAGCATTGGCCACATTGGATGCTTCAGCCTGCAGGGCAGCAAGCCAGTTACGGGATTGGAGGCCGGGGTGGTGGTGACAGATGACGATGATCTCTATGATCAGATGATGGCATTGGGACAGTACGGTCGTTGCGGGGGATCGTGGAAAACCGATCGGTTTAAGGGATTGCACAACATGGGCCTGGGCGTCAAATACAGAGCGAATCCTTTTGGTATCGCGATGGCTCGAGGGCGGCTCGAACGCCTTTCAGAGCTCAACGAAAAGCGCCGAAAGTGGTTTGCACAAATGGACGAGCTTCTCGAGAATGTAGAGGGGGTTGAGACTCAGAAGGCCTATCCAAAGGCTACCCGCGGCGGTCTCCTGTTGTATGCGGGTCTGGTCGATCCCGAAGCCTATGGAGTACCCGTGTCGAAGGTTCTGGAAGCGCTGGTAGCCGAAGGAGTGCGGACAAAGCCGGAGATAACGCCTTACGGGTATGGTGTAATGCATCTGGAGTCACTGTTCAACGATTTCTCATTCGAGGGCCTTGGGGGTCCCTGGGGATATCTTCCAGATAACGCGAGAAAATCGTATCGACCGGGCAGCCTGCCGATCAGCGAAAGGATACATAGCACGTGCTTCTGGCTATCTACCCCTGTAGATCCCGATCCGATCTGGGTCGAACAAACGGCAGAGGCATTTCAGAAGGTATATGACAACCGTTCGCGGCTTTCTGAATTAACGGATGATACCGTATGTCAAAAAACGCTCGCATAGAATGGATCCATGCCTCGATTCCCGGGGATGAACCCGACGGATTTGAGGTCCTGTTTCGGGGTGCAGATGGTTCTGTTGCATCGGGATCCACATTCAATCTGCCTGCTGGGAAAGTCGGCACGTGGGAGATCACATTTACTGCTGCAGCGGATGTGCAGGACGGTGGAGGATTCTGCTTCTTCCGCCGCGGATTCCTCATGGGCCACGCCCCTCAGCTGAATAACCCACTGGGACGCGACTATGTGACAATGGCGTCAAATTCTGACGCCGGGCTGGACCTGACTGTCAATTCCGACCACGGTCACGAACCCGAAGTTGCGAGAATCCGAGTATCGAAAGGGATCCTTCGAAAAGGAGATTGGGTCAGATTGCGAATCGGTGATCGCTGCGGGGGTGGTCCAGGTGCTGAAGTTTATGACTCGACTACAATGGCGCGACTGGAGGCAGCGGTAGATCGCAATGGCGATGGTGAATTTGTCAGAATCGCGGGTGGAGAGATCCGGATTCGCATTACTTCAGAAGCATCCGCAGATATGCTGCGAATTCTGGGACCATCCATTGTCGAACAGGGCGAATCGTTTCACCTCAATCTGGTCGCTTTCGATATCCATCGAAATGTGTGTGAACAATATCAAGGCGTCGTCCAGTTAACTGCCCCCGACAATGTATCGGGCCTGCCGGATCGAGCCGTGTTTGAGCCAGTACATAACGGCGTCCTGAGGTTGGAGGACGTGCAGATTAGCCACCCTGGCGTTTATCGCTTTGAAGCGAGGGATGGAGACCTTCGAGCCATAAGCAATCCGATATTCTGCCAGAAGTCTCCGGACTTCCGGCTGCTCTGGGGAGACTTTCACTCCCACGCCTGGGGCGATACGTCCATGGCGCTGATGGACGAGCCCAGCTTCAAGTTGGATCCGGATGCCCGACACAGGCAAGCCCGCGAAGTGGGACGGCTGGATTTTGCGGCTCCGGGCCCCATGTCGCCACCAGATCAGGCTGACGAACCTGAACTGTGGGAAGCCTTTCAACAGGCATATACCAATCACGATGAGCCCGGAATATATGTGCCCTTCCTGGCATCGGAAGTTCACACGCGCTCTGGAGGGGACCGAAACGTCGTGTTCCGGGAGATGGAAGATGGGTACCTGCCGACTTTTTCGTCGATGGAAATCCTGCTGGAAACCTACGGAGATCGGGAGGATGTTCTTCTTGAAGCCCACGTTGGAGGAGGACCGCCAAATTGGGACGCATTTCGACCAAATGTCGAACCACTGCTGGAAGTGGCCAGCGGTCACGGCGCTTTCGAGTGGCTCCTGCAGAAGGCCCTGAGGTACGGCTATCGACCGGCCGTTATCGGATCGGGAGATATCCATTTGCCCACACTGGGCGCCCCAATGGCCCCCCATTGCTTCCGGGGTCGGTTCAACAAGGTGCTCAACATCCGTGACACCGGATTTGGGTCGGGCCCTCTGGCAGGTGTGTGGGCCACTCGCTGTGAACGAAAGGCCATCTGGCAAGCTGTCGCTGAAAAACGAACCTTTGCAACGACTGGGGCTCGAATCATTCTGATGGTTTCGCTGGGAGGCAATCCCGCTGGCAGCGAGATACAGCTTTCAGGCCCAGCCAGGGTTCGTGTGGTAGCTCACGCATGCTCAACAGTGCAGCGCGTAGATCTCATCCGGAATGATCGACGCTTGATGACCTGGCGTCCGAACACGCTGGACGTAGATCTGACTTACGTGGATGAGCATCCGCTCAAAGAGAATGCCTACTACATACGCCTTCGCCAGAACGATGGAGAGTTTGCCTGGAGTACACCGATCTGGGCAAAGGCGGCAGACGGAGAATCTCAACCAGCATCGGACTTGCCGTGGTGGAATGAACATGAGACACCCGTTCAGGTGAATTCCAGCGGCGCCGAAAACCACACAAATGATTTGCTGCGTTACCTGGAAGTGGAAGAGGATCCGAACCTGTTGTCGGAACTCACGCCTGCAGGGATGCTGGATGAAGTGACGGGCCGATCTGCTCTTTTTTATGCATACCTGGAACCTCAACACGAACCCGTGAGTATTCGCTGGTATTACGAGTTTTCCATACCCCGAATCCATCTGGATTGGGGCTGGCAGGATTTTGGTGCAAAATCCGGCAGAGGAAAAGATTAACGCAATACGAACAACGGGGGTAGAATCAATGTCCGATCTGAATCCGATTCGCCTGCATTATGTTCGGGAATTCACCCGGTTGAGCCTTTGGTACGCGAACAAACGGCTGCGGGAAAATCTCGGCGATTTGGAAGATACCGTCAACGTGCGAGTCAATCTGTACCGGAATACCTCACTCTACGACGGCAACCACCATCCGGCAGCGGGAGATGAAGATCCCGAATGGAACGTCATTGTAGGGAAATTGGGAGAAATCTTCGACAAGTATGGTAATGATAGTGAATCCGTGGAGATCAGGGGACTTGCGATCCTCTGGCCACTTATGGAAGCGCGCATTCGCACGTTGGGTAACGAACAGCCCAGACCTGGTGACCGTTCACACGAATGTTGGAATCATGACTACAAGCACGAGGACTCGTTGAGCCTTCATATTGCCAATGTTTACCAGCCAAAATCTCCCCTCAGCGATATGCACATACAGTTTGCGGCATCGCTAATCAGGCTGCTCAGAGATTCGCAAGTACATCGGCCGGAAGTAAAAGTGGTTCGATGCGGCAGCTGGATGAATTCGGCACCGCGGTTTCAAATGCTGTTTCCCGAGGCCTGGATTCAGAGCGCTGAGAGAAGAACAGAGATGCGATACACGATGGGACACTGGGGGCAGTTCATGGACCGGCGGGGTGATTTTCACGAAAAGAATGGGGCATTTTTCCGGCGTACCGGCGAGATGCCCTATCCCAGTTCTTTGTGCAGGTGTAAGATTGAGATGGTTCTCGACCACCTTCACGAGACCTTCCCCGAAGCTGTGGCATATAACAATCAGCTGGGATATGTTCCAACGGCTTAAGATGCCGACATTGACAACGCGCACCGAGGTGACTGCTATGAATGTCGTTTATATCATGACCGATCGACACAACCCGGAGTTTTCCGGTTGTTACGGTAGTTCCATTACCCGTACGCCTCACATCGATGCGCTCGCCAGACGAGGAAAGAGATTCGACAGTGCCTATTGCCCAAGTCCTCTGTGCGCGCCTTCGCGGGGAGCGATGATGGCGGGACGGTATGTTCACGAGATCTCTACCTGGGACAATGCGTTTCCCTATTCAGGAGTGCCCAGAGGCTGGGGGCATTACTTTGCAGAAAATGGCGTCGTGCTTACGACCATTGGCAAGCTCGATTACAAACCGGGCAGTGATGCTGGAGTGGAAGATATGCGCCTGGCCAAGGCACGGGAGAGTCTGGACGTACACACGCTGTTCGAAGAGGGCCGCGTGCAACCCCGATACCATCACCTGCATCGATTGCGGGAAGCGGGTCCTGCAAGTGGGCGTGGGGAACACCAGCACGACGCGCAGGTCGCAGAAGAAGCGGTACAGTGGCTGATGTATGAACGCCCACAAGATCGCCCCTGGGTCCTGATCGTGAATATCAAACAGCCCCATCCCGGATGGAATCCGCCGCAGGAGCTATGGGACTACTACGATCCGCTGGTGCGAACCGAAGACCTGGACGAGCGCTATTCGGAACCCGTTTCTCGACTGCACCCCTTCCACCGGGATTTTGTTCGTTACACGTGCAGCGATCTTTGCACACCCGAGGAGTTGCGCCGTGGTCTGGTAGGCTACCACGGCATCTGTGAGATGGCAGATCGCAACGTGGGGCGCGTGCTCAAAGCCATAGACACCGAGAATCTCTGGGATTCGACGCTGGTCGCCTATGCTTCGGATCACGGTGGCAGCATGGGGGCACATCGCAATTCCGGAATGGGATCGATGTATGAGGATTCAATTCGCGTACCCCTGATCGTGGCTGGACCCGGCATAGAGTCAGGAGGGTCCGAGCCTGCACCTGTTTCACATCTCGATCTTTTCCAGACATTCTCGGAAGCCCTGGAGTTGCCTTCGCCAACACACATGCGGGGGACATCCTTGCTGGGATCCTTGAGGGGCGAGCCGGGTGCGGCGCTTCCCGAATTCGCTATCAGTGAATTCCATGGGCCGGGCCTTCCAGGAAGCGCATTTGCTCTTCGATCGGGTTCAGATAAATATGTGGCGTGCGTTGGGGAAAGACCGATGTTGTTTGACCTTGCAGAGGATCCTTTGGAGATGCAAGATCTTGCGGAGCGTCCCGATGCGTCTCAAAAACTGGCTCGGCTTCGGCGAATTCTATACCAGGTGTGCTGCCCGGAAGCGATTGATCAGAGGGCAAAGGCGGACCAGCAGGCGCTTCGCGAAGAACTGGCTAAAAGTGGAAGGCTTGTGGAGGAGTTGTGGAAACGAGGTTACGAACGGAATCCGGAACGCATGATTCCACGGCCGGAACTTGTCGTGCAAAAACCGTGAGATGATAAAGGTTTCTCGATATGTCACCTATCATACCACCTGACATCCAGCCAGCATCCACATCTGACCTTGCCGACTCAGATATCCGTGCAAAGCTCATAGAGCTTCTGGGGCTGGCTACAATCCCCGACAGGGTAGATTTCACAACCTTAGAAACGCGAGAAATCGAAGACATTCGCGTCACCCATCTGAGCTATCAGAACTCACTGCGCGAAACCGTTCCCGCCATCCTCATGGAACCACCTGGGCATACGGGAAAAATGCGACCGGGAATCGTATGCATTTCTGGCACATCCGGCTCTGCAGAACGGGTCGCGCATCCACAATTCCATCAATCTCCCGATGGTCCATTGATTGGCTGGGGACGTGAACTCGCGCGAAGAGGGTTCACGACACTGGCCATCTCGATCAAAGGCACAGAAGGAAGACGCCGCAGCATTGAAGAATGGGCAACCGAGAACAAGCTCCTGGCTCCGTATGGACGAAGCCAGATGGGCATTCTCGTCGAAGAAACACTCAGAGCCGCTCGAATTCTTTGCGCGATAAATGGCGTTGACAAAAACCGCATTGGCCTGACAGGCATGTCGCTTGGCGGCAACGCAACCTGGTATTCGATGGCGTGTGCACCCTGGATCGCGGCAGGCGTAACTGTCTGTGGTGGCCTTGGCAGCCTGGCCAGCGTCATTCACCAGAGCGACAACGAACGACACAGTGCTTATTACTACATCCCTAACTTCCTGTGTCATTTTGATCATCCGCGCGTCGTAGCCACCTGCATGCCCCCGCGACCTTTTATGATGATCTCGCCCACCCGGGACGAAGACATGCCGCGCCAAGGCGTCGATACCCTTATACCCGTTGTACAAAAAGCCTATGCCTCAACAGGGCACGACGATCGTTTCAAAGTCTATCAACCCGACGGCAATCATCGCTTTCTCGTTGAGTACTTCGAGCAGATGGTCGCCTGGTTTGACCATTTTCTGCTTTCACCCAAAGAGACTTAAAAAATGAAGACCTTAAATATTTGTCCTTTAGGGTGGGAGTAATCACTAAACCGACCTCTTTTTAATAAGTGGCGGGGCGACGGCCGCTACGGTCGTCCAGGGTGCGCTGGGTCAATTCGAAATAGGGCTCAAAGCCGTGAAAAAAGCGGTCTAGTTCGTCCACCATCAGTTCGAAAAAGCGCCAGTAGGCGGCCCGGGTGACGCCGGCGATATGGGGCGTAAGGAATACATTGTCCAGCCCGGTTATTTCGTGGCCGTCGGGGATAGGGTCGGGGTCGAAAACATCGAGGCCAGCGATAATATCGCCGCGCTTGAGGCGTTCGACCAGGGCGACCGAATCGATGATGGGACCGCGGGAGACGTTGACCAGTACAGTCCCCGAGGGGATCAGATCCAGTTCTGCCCGACCGATCATGCCCTGGGTCCCGGGGGTCTGCGGGGCCAGACAGACAATCGCATCGGAGCTCGACAGGACCTGTTCGAGTGAGGTCAGGAGAAAGCCCAGGGCTTCGGCCATGGATCCAGGCAGGTAGGGGTCGTAAACCTGAATGGCAACCCGGAAAGGGCGCAGCAATTCTATTAGGCGACGGCCGGCATGGCCGCAGCCGATCAGTCCCACGGTCTTGCCGGTGAGTTCGCCACGCAGGAAGCTGGGGTTGTCGCGGGTTTTGCGGCAATTTCCCTCCATGTAGCGGCGCAGATAATAACCGGCGTTGCGCAACGATACGAGAATAAGGCCCAGGGCCCACTCAGAGACAGGGTAGGACGAGCCATTGGTGGTGTCAACAACGCGGATATCCCGTTGCCAGGCCGCCTCCACGTCGATGCGCTCAGCGAAACGATCGCCGTTCAATTCGCCGATGAGGCGTAGCTCGGGGGCTTGTTCCATGAGTTCGGGGCCGATATGGGGCGCCCCCGAATAGACGACCAGGGCCTGGACGGACGCCAGCCGGCGCGACAATTCGGTCTGGTGACCGGGCTGGACCTGACCCGCTTCACAGGGGAGCCATGTCCAATTCGCAAAGCTATCCAGGCGCTCTAGATCGGCCGGGGCCAGATAGAGATCGCGCTCGGGACCGCCCAGCACCAGGATTTCGGGATCAGCCATGGAAGGCCTCCTGGAAATCTACTCGCTGATCTGCAGGTATGCAAAACGACAAACGCGCCATGGATTTCATAAACTTAAGCCTCAATAGGGTTGGGAACTGGGCAAGATCATAACAAAAACTTAACAAAGTTTAGAAACTGTTCAAAGATGATTTTACATCTCGCCCACTGCCGATGGTGCGTGAGTGTTCGCGGTGGGACTATGACAACAACGGAAAATAGCTTCTTTGATTCTAAGGGGTCCAAATTCACTGTTTTGACGAAAGGCAAGGCTGACGATAATGACCGAAGAACAACGCTATCTTTTTGATCTATGCGGTTTTCTGCACCTGAAGAACGTCCTGACTCCGGAGGAACTGGATGCGGCTTCGGAGGCTACCAGGCGCTACATCGACAGCGCACCGGAAGACCTTCCGCCGCATTTTGGACAATCAGAAAATCTCAAAGGCTTTGCTCACGGCTTCGCCTTTGACCGGGCGCTGGAAAAGCTGGTCTTTCTGCCCGCAGTCTGGCCCATCGTGCTGGAGTTGACAAACGGCAAACCTATGCTCGCCAGCGGTACCCTCATGGTCGACGATCCCGACGGACACACCGAGGCGAGTCCGCTGCACTGCGCCCGCGACGACTACGGCTTTGAGAGCGCCCGTTACGAGATACACCAGGGCCGTATCTATTGCGACGACTTTGTGGTGTTTCCCTACCTGGACGATGTACATCCAGGTGATGGCGGGCTCCTCGTGCTCCCGGGTTCGCACAAAAGCCAGTTTGACCGGCCACCGCAGCTATTTTCCCAGGGTCGCATCGAAGGAGAAGTACCGTTGGGAGTCATCAATATCACGCCCTCAGCTGGGGATGTGGTCATTATACCCGAATGCCTGACCCACGGGGTCCTGCCCTGGAAACCCGTCGATCGCCAACGCCGGGTGTTAACGTTGCGCTACCGCCCACACCACCGCCAGCCCGGCCGTCCCATTCCTGAGGCGGTCAAAGAGCGGCTGGCGCCCGAAACACTCGAATTGCTCGAAACGGCGCACTACACCCACAAAAAGGAAATCGCCACTCGACAACGGGTGTGCCTCAGCCAGTAATCAAAGGAGGCCTTTGTGGCCCATAAAAAGCAACCCAATATTGTATTCATATTGACCGACCAGTGGCGAGCACAGGCGACCGGGTATGCCGGTGACCCCAATGTGCAAACGCCACACCTCTTTTGATGGGGATAGAGAACGATGAACAATCCCTTGAATTTAGACCCACAGCGCAGATTGAAATTCGGTATTATCGGGATCGGAGAACGGTGCTGGCAGCACATCGAACGGATCAACAACAACAGCGATTCATGTCAGATCCTGGCGATATGCGATATCCGCCAGGACCGACTCGATTATGGCCTAAAAATCTGTCGCGGCACACCGATAACCTGTACGGATTACCGGGAAATGCTCAAGCACCCAGACCTGAATGTGGTCCTGATCACAACGCCGCACAACCTCCACGAGGCCATGACCATAGACGCCCTCAATTCCGGCTGCGATGTCATGGTAGAAAAACCCATGGCGATGAACGCCACCGAATGCGATCAGATGAATGCGGCGGCCCGTCTCAACAATCGCATTTTAATGGTAGGAGAGCAGCACCGATACTTTGCACTGAACCGTAAAGTAAAAGCGCTTATCGATGTCGGATCAATCGGCGATGTCATCTGTATCAATGCCCCGTCCTTCCGCGGCCCCTGGTCAGATGGCAAACGCTGGTTGAACTTTTTTACAACCTCTGGCGGCGGTCTGCTCTCCGAGTCTTGCCACGACCTGGATGCCTTTTGTTGGATCATTGGATCACGTCCTGTAAAAGTGGTCGGCTTCGGAGGGATTGAAGTCTTTCAAGATCAGGATACGCTTGATCATGCCCAACTACTGTACGAATTTGAAAACGGCGTGAAGCTCTCCTACGGATTCGGTATCTTTGTCCCGGGTGGGTACAGGGATATTGGAATCCTGGGAAGTCACGGACGGCTGGAATACACGCGATATGGAAAGAAGATTTATCAGTATAAATACAGACCGGGTGATCGGCAGCCGGGAAAGCCTATTGTTCACGATCTCACTTTGGAAATGGCGGAAACCGGGCATGCGGGAACAAATGCCATGTACCGGGAATTCATTACCTGCGTTCGAGAACGCCGTGAACCCCTTACTGCCGGCACTGTAATCGTGGATTCTGTTCGCATGTGTACAGCCGGACAGAAGGCGATTCGCCAGGGGAAGATAATTAATTTGAGGTGATGTTCCTGAATACAAACTTTTCGACGGCTATCCTAGCCCCGAAGGCTTTGAAACCTACTTCTCCAATATCTACAAAGGCATTTAAATTCATCCAAACACACGAGCCTTCCTAACGCTTGATTTTCTCACCAAACCTGCCTCATCTTCTTCACACACGCATTTAATCAATCTCGTGGGCAAATTCTCTCTGTTTGAAAACAAACCGTGTTCAAAAATAATTTCTTTGACCATGTAATATTTTTTGACCCAAATGGGACTTAAATACAGGAGGCCTTCTACAGTATCTATGGAAACACCAAAGACAAAAAAGTTAGACACCCTGGTTCGAGCAGCTCAGTTGGGCAAAAGCGAAGCTTTCGGGCATATTGTTTCTCGTTACCAGAGCATGGCATATGCCAGCGCTTATGCTCAGACCGGCGATTTTCACCTGGCTCAGGATGCCGCACAGGAAGCTTTTATTGAGGCTTTTCTCTGCCTGGATACTTTGCGAGAACCCGCTGCGTTTCCGGCCTGGTTTCGCCGCTTTGTGGTTAAACACAGCGACCGCCAACTGCGCAAGTCGCGGCCTCTGGTGATGGATCCAGCAGAGATTCAAACCCTGCCTTCAGATCTGCCCAATCCAGAGGTGCTTTTCACCCAACAGCAAACTCGACATGAAGTGCGAGACGCCATTAATGCTTTGCCGAGCGCACAACGCGAAGCCATTGCCCTCTTCTACCTGGAGGGGTATTCACAAAAGGAAATCGCGAAGTTCTTGGGTGTGTCGGTCGGAACCGTTGGGAAACGACTTTACGATGCCCGTAAAGGGCTAAAAAAAAGGATGGAGAACATGGTCAAAGAAACACTGCAACAAAACCAACCAGACGAATCGTTTGCTACGAGAGTGCGATTCTTTATCGCTTTGAAACAGCTTCAACATTGTTAGACGCCGATGCTTCACTCGCCCAGGCTGAAGCCGATTGGTGGACAGGCGCCGACCAGAATGTCAACCCGGGAACGACACCCATGACATGGGCGACATCGGTCGGTGATGAGGCCATGGTGGATCTATTGCTCAAACATGGGGTAGACATAAACACCGCAGACAAGGGCGGAAACACCCCACTATTGAATGCAGTTATGCAGGGACAGCACCAGATGGCTCAAATGCTGCTGGACAGAAAGGCCAACGTCGAAGCGAGAGGCTGGTGTAAACACACGCCATTGCATCGCGCAGTGATGCGCGGCGACGAGGTCCTGGTAGAACTGCTTCTCAATGCAAATGCCGAAATCGAGGCCGTAGATGCAAAAGGCTATACCGCCACTGACTGGGCAGTGCTAAAGGGCCGCCAGAATTTGGTGAATCTTTTGGTGAAGCGCGGGGCAAAAAAGCCAAGTGTTCCCGTACGCAAACCATTGAAAAAAACAAAACCTGTATCTCAATCTCGCTCAGTCATTGCCGGTGCTTCGGTTCTCGGACGCATGATAGATGCAGACTGCGCACCCATAGACGGCGAAGATCCAATAAGCGATTCGGAGCAACAGCTTGTATGCGGTGGGGTTAAAGACGCTGTTTTGCCGATTCTTGAAACCGGCATTAAGGCCGTAGATCTTTTTGCGCCATTTAAGCGGGGTGGTCACGTTGGTGTGGAGAAGTGCATTGGTGTGGGCGTACTGATGCTGGGTGAGCAGATTGCCCGCAACTTTATTGCGCAACATAATGGCCGAATCGTTTTTGTGGGATTTGCCGGAGAAGATCCAGCGGTGAAGTTTAAAGAGTGGCGGGAGTTCGTTTGTGATGGCAAGCTGCTAGAAGAGAACACCGTCTTCGTACTGGCTCGTGAAAAAGACGCTGAATCCAGGCACCACCATGTTGTTGAAACAGGCCTGACCATAGCCGACGGCTTTCACAACCAGGGCCATAATGTCCTACTGATCGTAGAAGCTGGATTGGCGCAAAAAAAAGGCATCATCCCATTTCTCAGATCGCGCGCGCTCGTCACACCAGAAGCAGCCATTACCACCTTCTATTGGGGATGTCAACCCTCAGATCTCAATGGTGATACTTTCGGTTTTTTAGATGCTGTTATTGCCATGAGCGGTCACCGAGCCAAGGAGGCTCTGTATCCAGCAATTGATCCTCAGCGGTCGCGCTCAATCCTTCTGAGTGACAACCGGCTTGAGATGGCTCACAAAGAAACGGTGGCGCAGGTGAGACAAACGCTTGTGCAATACGATAACCAGAATCTACAAGCGGCATTCAAAGAAGGGCGTTTGGTTGAAAGCCTGATTGATGAAAATATAAAAGATCTTGCATTACGCGCCCGGCGTTTGGCCCTCTTTCTCACACAACCCTATCACGGTACAGAATCTTGGATAGGCAAGCCGGGCGAAACCGTGGCTCTGCAAGATACGCTTGAAGGGTGCAGGCAAATTCTGGATGGCTGCCACGACGACGTGCCCTTAGGCTCATTTGGATTTATCGGTAGCATCAATCAGGTGCAGCGCAATTCGGATTGATGCCTCCGGTCGGTTTTTTATGGCGTAATACATAAAAAAAAATGCCAATCGCTGATTGGCATTTTTTTGTGACTACATTTTGAGCATTCACGCAAACCCTGCAAAGGAAATGTCAACTCCCTGCTTTTTTTGACATCAGGCTCAGAACACCCAGCAAATTGAATTGCCAGCAAGCGATTAAGGTATTAACATGCCTTATCTCAACAACCTGAAGGAAAACCGCAATAACAGAAAGGAGTTAGGTGCTATGAATCGAGGCCGTCCAAACCTGGAGCCTGATGCGGGCAAAATGTTACCGACAACCAATGCCGATGGGCTCCCGGTCATTCCCATGACCGAAGAGCACAAGTACCTGTTTGATATGAAGGGCTGGATTTGCCTGCCGGGATTGATTGAGGGCGATCAGTTGGCAGAGATTCACGAACACCAGATGAAGCTCGTTAAGGAGCCTGAGTCGCTTCCACCAGAAGAACGGAATCCAGTAGGAGGACCTTCTCAAGCACTGCTGGATCATCCCGTGATTGTCGGGATTTTGAATGAGATTGTTGCAAGTCAGCAGTTGGCAACCGAGGACTGTTATGGGTTTACATTTGAGCGCACACGCACTGACTATCGCGAGGCGGGATACGATCAATTCAAGCCTCACGGAGGCAGCGGCTATTTCAATCTCATCGGAAATTCACACATCTACCAGATGCTTCCGGGTAAGGTGCATTCAGGATTGACACGCGTGGTTTGGGAATTAAATGAGATCAAACCAGGTGACGGGGGCACCATGCTGGCTTCTGGTAGCCACAAGGCAGCATTTAAACGACCCGAGTCATTGAGCAACCGCGAGAGCGAAATTTGGGATACATATACATGTCCTGCAGGTTCTGCGCTGATCTTCACAGAAGCACTATGCCATACCGGTACTCTGTGGACAAACGAGCATCGCCAGCGGTTGAGCTTGTTTCACCTCTACAATGCCGTAAACAGCAGATGGGGAGGTCGCAGCGTACCCAAAGAAGTGATTGCTACAATGCCACCAAAACGACAAACGCTGTTTCGCGCCGTGTGGGTAAGCGGAGGGAATAACATACGATACAACAGGTATTATGACGAAGACAATGCGGCTTTTGGGGATGAAAAAAGCGAAACGCGGACTTCTGATCAGAGAGTCGTTGCTAATTAGACGTGCCGGTCTCGGAGGCTGTTTTCAAAGGTTCACGCTGTCCATGACAAACGCGCTGGCCGCGAGGCGGCGAAGCAGTGTGTCCCGCATCTCGTTCTCCGTATCCCGATGCTCGGGATCGCCGATCAGATTGTGCTGCTCATCCGGGTCCTGCTGCATATCGTACAGCATGTACCCCCTGCCGTGCTGATCCATGACGTACTTGTGGCGTTCGGTTTTCACCATCGTATTGCGCGAACCGCCGTAGAAAATCTCTGACAGTACCTCGGTGCGGTGGTGCGCGGTCGGCTCCGCGAACAAATGCCCCAGCGACTGCCCAAGGGACATCTGCAACTGGTCGAGCCCCAGGGCTTCCAGCAAGGCAGGGCCGACGTCGATGGTTTCCACCAGCGCATCGCATACGGTACCGGACGGTAGCCGTCCGGGCCAGCGCAGGATCAGGGGGACTCGCAACGCAGATTCGTGAAAGGTGCGTTTGAACACCCTGCCGTGATCGCCGGTCATTTCGCCGTGATCGGACCAGAACACGACACAGAGATCATCGAGCCAGCCGCGCCGTTCATATGCCGCAAGGATCTCACCGCACCAGTGATCGACAAATGTGATCTTGCCATCGTAATTTGCCCGGATCGCGGCGGCGATTTCAGCGGTCAGACCCGGCTCCGTCTTGAAGTCCTCCTTCTGAGCGACTTCGTCGGGAAGCGTGGCGGGTCGCGGCGGCACGCCGATGGCGGGCGGCGAATCAGCCGGATCATACATAGTGGCGTACTTCCCCGGCGCGTCCCAGGGGTCGTGAGGTCCGGGGAAGTTGACGAACAGACAGGTCGGACGGTCCCCGGGCGCAGAATCGACGAACTCGACCGAGCGCCTGCCCACGTACCCGTCCATGTGGTCGTCCTCCTCAAACACCGCCGGTTTGACGAGCTTTGGGTCGCGAACCCGTTCGCGCGTATCGCTGACGAAGAGCTCGAACAGATCCTTCTCGCGCAGGTAGTCGGTGAAGTACGAGTCCGAGTTAAGACTCCCCCGCGGTCCCCCGAGTTCGTCGATGACGTCAAAGCCGAGCGCTTGCATATACGGCTCGCCTTCGCGCAAATGAGACACCTTTCTGTGGCTCCAGAGGTGCGACTTGCCCACGGTTGCCGTGTGGTAGCCAGCGTCTCGCAATTGGGAGAATAGCGTCGGGTAGTTGATCGGCAGTTCGCCGCGGTTGTACCAGATGCCGTGGTTGTGAGGATAGGTGCCAGTGATGAACGACACGCGCGACGGCTGGCAGACCGGCGACACGGTGTGGCAATTGCTGAACCGCATGCCGTCGTTGGCAAGCGAGTCGATGACCGGCGTTTTGACCCGCGGATGACCGGCGCAGCCCATAGAATCCGCCCGTAGCTGGTCCGCCGTGAGAATGAGTATGTGTGGTCGTTCTTGTGCCATATGTATTCTTCCCATTGTTTCGAGTTGCGTGTGAGTGTAGAACTACTGCGTATATGCATAGTACAAACAAAAATGAACCTCAATCAAGACATTTCGTTGTGCAACGCCTCATAGCAAGACACAAAATGTTCAAAAAGATTGGATTTGGCAGATTCGCGGCGTGCATTCTGCTTATATCCATACAGTGTATGATCAGCACGCCGGTTTTCGCCGAGGCTTCGATGCTTGTTGAATCTGGCAATAGAATCATCCTTGAGAATGGTTCCGTCTCGATGACCATCCAAAAATCTACGGGACGGATTATCTCGCTGGCGCATCAGGGGGACTCTCTCCTATCTCCCAAACAGTTCGGATATTTCACCATCCTGGCCAGTTATGTCGATGATACGGATACAAATTATATGGCGGGCAAAGAGTCGAACGTGAAGGCAAAGTTTTTGCGCGACCAAAGCCCTGAGTTCAACATCCACGTCAATAATCCGGAAATGGTCGATATTTCATTCACCCCCAAACAACCCGCAGGTTTCCCGTTCAAGATGGAGCTCCATTATGTCCTGAGAGCGGGTGATTCGGGGTTCTATTATTATGTTGTAGCCAGCAAACCCGGGGATACGGGCGACGCCGTACTGACACAGCTTCGTTTTGGGATGCGCCTAAACGATTCGATGGTGAATATCAGGGTCAATGACAAGCTCTCTGGTGTGATTCCGGATAGCAAGGCAATATCCAGCGCAAAGGGCATGGTGATGGATGCCACACATGCGCTCCAATCGGGAGAAGTGGATACAAAGTATAACTGGTCATCTCCAACTCAGGAGGCTCTTGTACACGGTTTGCACAATGGAAAGCAGGGCGTGTGGATGGTCTCGCCGAGCAATGAATACCTCTGCGGCGGTCCGACAAAACAACACAATACCAGCCACGCGACTGATCGGGGGCCAATCATCCTGAAGCTGCTCTATTCTCACCACTACGGCAGCAGAGGGGATTACGTCAGCGGTAAATGGGAGAAGATCTTCGGACCGGTTTTTGTTTATATGAACAAAGGTGAAGATGCCCGGCATTTGTGGTATGATGCAAAGCGCGAGGGTGAAAAACATCGAAAGCGCTGGCCCTACAGCTGGCTGGAACATCCGGAGTACCCGATCGACAGGGCTGTGGTTACGGGACAATTCAAAGATACGGGTCTAACACATCACAGCAATGGATGGGTCGTTCTGGCGCGGCCCCAGGAATATCGAGGACTGAACTGGCAGCAGCAAGGCGCAGAGAACTACATCTACCGCGCCAGGATGGCGGCTGATGGTTCCTATGCAATACCGGCTGTCCGAAAAGGAAGATATACGCTTTATGCATTTGCCCCTGACATGATTGGTGAGTTTAGAAAAGATGACGTCACGATCGACGCAACCGGCGAAGTCAAACTCGGCAGTCTGCAGTGGTCACCCCGTTCTTTCGGCAAGTTGCTCTGGCGTGTCGGAAAACCAGACCGAACTGCTGCTGAATTTCGACGCGGAGATGACCATCGCCACTGGGGGCTATGGTTCAATTACCAGAAGGATTTTCCCGAGGATGTCGATTTCGCGGTCGGAAAGAGCAAAGAGCGAAGCGACTGGAATTATGCACATATGGCAATTTGGGAAGAAAAAGGCGGATGGCAACCCCGCATACAGCCTGCTGACCGGACTGGAGAAGGCAACTGGCGACTACCTACCTGGAAGATTCGATTTCAATGCGATGAGCCAATGTCCGGGCGCGCGACCCTCACAATCGCTCTGGCGTCGGTAAATCGCGATGGGGGAATCGCTATCGGCCTCAATGGCAAACCTCTGGATAAGATTACCGGTTTGGAGAACGACAGTGCGCTTCCCCGCAGTGGCATCTACGGGCGCTTCAGCGAGCACTTTATCGCGTTTGATGCGTCGCTGTTGCGCACAGGAGAGAATGTGTTGACGCTCGACCTCCTCCCACGGAAACAACACCGCGGGCAACGACAGAACTACCCTCACTTTGGCGTTATGTACGATTATTTGCAACTGGAAATCGATTTACAATAACCAACTTAAAACAGGAGTATTCACATGTATCCGGACAAAGAAGCTGATCTGCTCAAGGCGTTTTCACCTGCTGAACCCATATTTACAGTAGATCCCGATTATATCAAGCGGGCGCGCTCGTTGAGCAAACGGGAAGATAACCCGTGTGGGCAAGCCCTTAAAGCCCTGCTTGTGAAAGCGGATGCCGCTTTGAAGCAGGAACCGCTGACCATTGTGAACAAACCGATCTTGCCTGCCAGTGGTGACAAACACGATTACATGAGTGTTGGACCTTACTGGTGGCCAGACCCCGATAAGCCTGACGGTTTGCCTTATATCCGACGAGATGGCGAGGTCAATCCCGAGGTTGAAAAAACGGACCGCCCTTTGTTGGCAAAATTCATTTCAACGGTGAAAACGCTGGGGTTAGCGTATGGTTTTACACATCGAGAAGACTACGCTGCTCAGGCTGCATTGTTGTTGCGAACATGGTTTATGAATCCCGAAACCAGGATGAACCCAAACCTTTTGTTTGGGCAGGCCATACCCGGGATATGCGAAGGGCGAGGTATCGGGCTTATTGAGACGGCTGCATTTGCACGCGAGATGCTCCCTGCGGTCAGTTTTTTGCGCGACTACAGGAACTGGTCCCAAAAAGATATGGAAGATTTGCAGGCCTGGTTTCACGCGTTTCTCGAATGGATGTTGAAGCATCCTTATGGGGTTGACGAAGCGCGTCATGGCAATAACCATTCGAGTTCTTATGATATTCAGGTTGTGACATTCGCGCTTTTTGTGGGGCAATCAGATCTTGCGCGAATGATATTAAAAGGGGTGGGAGAAAGAAGGATTGCTGCTCAGATTGAGCCAGATGGTCAACAGCCTCTGGAACTCGCACGCACAAAGGCACTTGGATACGCGAGTATGAATTTGGAGCTTCTTTTAGAACTCGCTGAGATTGGCCGACAGTGGGGTATTGATCTCGCCAATTTTGAATCTACCGATGGGCGATCCATGCGACGCGCCTTTGATTGGCTTTATCCCTACTGGACGGGCGATCGCGAGTGGACGCTTCCACAGATTCAACCCTTTTCTGGGGAGCCCGCATTTAGATGTCTGAGGCTCGCCGCTTACCTTTATTTAAATATGGATTTTGAGCCTGTGAAAGCCGAATTGGCATGCGTGAATCAGAAAGAGAAAGCGCAACAAATCTACAATCTTTTGGTACCGCCATTTGAAGGAAGCGGTTTACACGCGCTCAGAATTTCCGAAGACGTCGTCATCCGTGATCCCCATGTATTGGTCGATCCAGAATTAGCGAACGGAGACCCCGCTCTCTTGCCCGATCCAGAATTTGTGAACGGAACCCCAACCCTCAGTGAAGTCGAAGTCGCGTTTTTCAAAGAGAATGGTTTTCTTGTGAAACGTGGGTTTCTGCAAGAGAAGGAGACATTTGACCGGATCGTGGATTATGTGTGGGAAAATGTGCCGCGTGAGATTGTCAAACGCGACGATGTGCAAACGTGGTTCGATGCACCACACGGACAGTGGACAGAGGCGGATGCCGAACAGGCAGGGCACTTTTCGCGCGGCACATGGAAGATGCGCTCGCGTAAAATTGGTACAGAGCCTTTTTTTGTCGATAAGATCGCCAACCACCCACGTATGCGGCAGTTGGTTTCATTGTTTATCGGCGACCCGGTTAAGCGTGCAAATCGGGTGCGAGGGGTCTATTGTATATTTCCAAAACCACCAAATTCAGAAAGTCGTTTGGCCCCCCATGGAGACCATACAGCGGCTCAATTGTCTGCAATGGTTTTTGTAGATACGGTGCCTCCGCACTCTGGTGGCTTTACAATCTGGCCGGGGTCACATTACATGAGTCACCTGTATCACACTACTGTTTACGGTCCCCTTGACCCCGACCTCGCAGAGCCATATAGCAAAGCCCGTGACAATGTGCTGAGAGAGATTGCGCCAGTGGAGTTTTCCGGCAAAGCAGGGGACGTTGTTTTCTGGCATCCTCGCCTTATTCACGGGGGAGGTGTCAATCGCTCTGCTGACCGCGATCGCCCTGTCGTGCGTCTCGTCGTTCCTTGTGAGTATCAAAGAGATGGTATGACGCCATATTTTAACCTGTCGCACGGACCGGCACCAAACCGTCAGTGGTGGGTCGATACCCGGAACTTTCGAGAGGATGTGCCAGCGACCGTTGACAATATGTGGGATGGATGGGCATTTGATACCGGTACAACAGACGCCGGGGACTGCTCAGCGTGAGCGCAAATGAGATACCTCCTTATGGCTCCAATAGAGAAATAATATGCCCGAAGCAGATGCTAAAAACAGTTGGTTTCGATCCCTTCTGGAATTTGGTGATTCACCCGCCGACAAGCGTATCACCGAATTAATGGCAGAAGAATTGGAAACGCGTCCACAACGCATTCAACAAGCCTTTGAAGCAGGTGCAAAATCAGACTTCTCGGGCAAAGACCGTCAGATGTTTGATCAGATGTGGCTCAACCAAAATCTAAACGAAGTCAACAAAGAATTGACAATAGATTTTCAAACCGAACTGGCAAACCTCGCAGAATGTGAGGAGAAAGGCATACAACCCGGGCAGAGTCTCTACAGCCTGTGGCGCAATCCAAGGCTAATTACATTCTACAATTGGTTTGGGTCTAAAAGTACACAGATGCCAAATCGACTCACGCCTGAAACAGAGCGAATTTTGCTGACTTTACTATGGGCGCGAACCAGGTACAAGAATGATATTTCTGTCGCAAAAAAGAGCACCTGGTGGATCGCGGGTAGTGAGAATCACGACCTGAATACAAAAGCCTGTAATCTTTTAAGTGCGCGTATTTTTGCCAATGAACCCGAGTATGTTGACCGCATTTATCCCGACCTCGGTTATGGAGATGGCATCGGATATGGCGAGTCGGGCTATTGTGGGCAGGGCAGCAATGATCGACACGGTGGTGGGCGCGCAAATTGGGCGGACGGAAAATCTTATAACGCAGCCGATCATTACGATGCCTGGTTGCCCTATCTCAATGACTATTTCACTGAGCGTGCAAAGCGGGGATTCTTTCTTGAAAATGGTTCGCCTACCTATATGAAGTACACCATCAGTTATATTCTTATGCTCTACAATTTCTGTGGTGATGAGGGGCTAAAAAAGAAAATTGGCATGTTTTTAGATCTGATGTGGGCCGATTGGGCACAGCTACAAATTGCAGGTTTACGAGGTGGTCCCAAAACGCGCCACCACAAGACTGCTGGTGGATACGATTCTATGTCGGATCTTGCCATTTTCTACCTGGGTGGTGAGGGCAAAACCTCGTTCAACTATCCGCAACAACTCTTAAGCGACTATGCCTGGCCAAGAATCGTATGGGAATTAGCTCTGGATCGAAAAGGGCTCGGGTCATTTGCATATCTCTCTCGGGGCATTGGAGAAGAAGAACCTACCAGCCCTCGTCCATTGGGCACGGAGCGCACCGTGATGGGAGATACGCCATCGCGGTTTGTCAAATACACATGGGTAACGCCAGATTATGTGCTGGGTACTCAGATGGATCACCCTTATGCGCTTTACAACCACCTATCAACCGCCGGGCGCTGGCAAGGTCTGGTGACCAAAGATCCCAACACCCGTCTGGCAACCATTGCACTGGATACGCCAGAAGGAGAATGCGAAGGTGAAAATATCTACGATATGGAATTGGTGTATCACAGCGTCCAGCATAAGCAAGTGCTGATCACCCAACAAAGAAGACGTTGGGCACAATCCAATCCAGACTGGTATCCAGCCAATGACAATCGGTATGATCGGGAATTCGGGTTATTCTTAGGCAACGGATGGGATCGTATTGATGAAACAGATGGATGGATATTTGCAGAGAAGAGAAATGTCTATGTGGCAATACGGGTTATTCTTTTGGAAGCAGAGGCCGATGCCAAAGCCTGGGCAAAAGGGACCGATAGATACCGGGGCAACGTGGTTCTTAGAAACGACAGCTATAGATTCAATAACGATCAGACGATTTTGCAACTGACCAACAGATACAGTCCCGTTCTGATAGAAGCAGGTCGCAAGGCAGATCACCCAACATTGGAAAATTTTAAGCGTATGATTTTGCAGGGCGAACTCACACTCTATAGAACCGTGGTAACAAGAGAAACAGGCATTGTTGTCGTTTACAAGAGTGCCGCGCCTGAAATGGCAGAAATAGTATTTAATGCGGCCAATACAAGCGATGTGCCTACAATTGGTGGAAAGTATGTCGATTATGAGCACCCAAAAGTTTTCGACAGCCCTTATATCCAATCCAATTATGATAGCGGCCAGATTGAAATTTGCAAAGGCGATTACAGACTCAACCTCGACTTTAACAATAATTTAAGGGACGAATGCTAACACCCTTCATCCTCAAAGTCAGGAGTAAAATATCATGCAACGCAATGCTTTCAAGATGCAGCTAAAGCCCGGTTACGAGGCCGAGTACAAAAAGCGCCACGATGAAATTTGGCCGGAGTTGGCTGAAGAATTGAGCAAAGCTGGCGTCTCGGACTATTCAATTTTTCTCGATGAAGAAACACTGACACTCTTTGCCGTGCAGAAGCTATCCGACGACAATACTGCAGATGAGTTGCCGGAGACCGCAATCGTCAAGCAATGGTGGGCCTACATGGCCGATATCATGGATACCAACCCCGACAACTCGCCGGTCTGCATACCGCTGAAGGAAGTTTTTCACCAGGATTAGCAGAGTGTTTATAATGCGAATCATCAACCGTATAATGCTGATCGTTATACTTATAACTGGGCAGACACAAGGAGCTGAATCAGTGAAGAAGAATTTTACCTCCGAAGCGGTCGTGGCTGGCTTTGAACAACGAGTGGATGCGATGTTTCGCGCTGAATCCGGCAAGCCGTTGGTGCGGGCAAAGAAACAGAAGCCACTCGATCCCGGGCGAGGAAATTATGTGCGGGCCTATTCCTATTCCATGGTGGGGTTTGCCGCACGTTGCCTCTACCTGAACGAGATGCTGGAAGAAGCCAATGCCGCACTTGTCGAAAATGCCCAGCATTATCTCGACAATCCCATGGACATCAATGATCGCGACAGTTTTCACTGGCATGCGGAGATCGTCATGCGGCTGATTGAGATGTACGGCGCCAACGGTAGTAATCGCATCACCAAAAAGACCGAAGCCCTCGCTCTCAAGCCAATTTGGGAATACGTCAGGAAGGTTTCCAGGCTTGATAAGGCGGAATACGAGAAATCCAGGACCTGGCACATCTACCTGTCGGAGAATCATCATGCCATGAGTTTTACGGTCTGCTGGCAATTTGCCAAAATCGCGAAAAATCGGCCCGAATACAAGGATCTCAAGTATGATGACGGCGCTACGGCGGCGGAACATTATCGGGCCTGGAATGCGTATTTTGTGGTTTACTGCCGTGAACGTGCGCGCAAAAGCCTGTGCATCGAAATGATGTGCGACGACTATAACAGCACATTGATCAAGGGTTTCTACAATTTCTACGACTTTGGTGACCCGCAGGTGAGATGGTCAGCCGGGCTGTTGCTCGATCTTTATTTTGCCTATTGGGCGCAGGAACAGATTGACGGCGTTCAAGGTGGTGGGCGGTCGCGCATCTATTTCTGGAAAGGGCTTAAGCAAAATCGGGATCATGGCAATGCGCCGCTGGCCTGGTTCTACTTTGGTATCGGCAAGCAGCCTGCTGTTTATGGTCATGACGTAAACGCGGCTCTCAGCGACTACCGACCACCAGCCGTGGTGGCCGATATCGCAATCGACGTGGCAGGACGAGGACGCTACGAGGTGCGGCAGCGTCCTCAGGGTCTGGGAAAAACGGGGCGCCCTTTGAAGACTGCTGATACACAAGTGCCGACCAGGATGCGAACCGATGGAGGGGGTATTCTGCGCTACAGCTACTGCGATCCCGCCTTCATCATGGGAACGCCGATGACGGAAGCGAGGCCTCTGAAGGATTGGGCTGCGATCAGTGCGCAAAACCGCTGGCAAGGCGTGATCTTTGCCGGCGAACACGATGCGCGTATTGTTCCCATCGTTCGCCCCAAAGACAACCGGGTGGCCATGAATGCACAGTGGTCCGTGCAGAGCAAAGGCAGCTTGATTACCCAGAAGCTCAAGCACCATAAGGACGGTGCCGAGATGATCATCTGGATGTCGAAGAGCGGGTTGAGCGCGCCAGTGGAAGAGGATGGCGTGGTCTATGTGGAGGCCAAAGGCGCTTATGCGGCAATCCGCGTAGCCACAGGCGGTTTCAAGTGGATGGATGGCGAGTTTGAAACGGATCGCTTTGTTCCCGAAAACGCGACCATGATCCCCAATGATGAATACGCACCAGTGATCATTGAAGTCATGGCCAGGAGCGATGTCACGAGTTTCGACGCTTTCAAAAAAAAGGTGAAGGTCTGTGAAGTTCATATAGATGGGACGGTGCTGCGCTACAAAACCATCTATGGCGATCAGTTGACCTTTGATACCAGCGCCAAAGCGGTCCCCTCAATCAATGGCAAGCCAATCGACTACGCGCCAAAGAAAGTCTTTGAAAGCCCCTTTCTCAATGCTGAGTGGAACAGCGGGGTTGTCACCATCAGCAAGGGAACGCGGAAGAAGATCTTGGATTTTACAACAGACAACCCCGGGTTCCTGTACACCAGGCAGGGTAGTGATCCTTCCTGGTCGTCCATTCTCGAAGAGAAACAGATTCCGATCGGTACGAACTCCTCTGCGGGAATAACAGGTTCAATAATTGACGTCAATAACGAGGTGGTAGAAAAGGGACCCCATGCATTACGCCCCATAGAAAGTGAAATCAATATTCACACACCGGGCAATAGTTTGATTCCTCGACGCGATTTTCACAAATGGTCGCGATGGTATCAAGAGGACGGAAACACACAGGTGTTTCGCCTTTTTGATGGCGAGCACAATGTGCGCAATGCACGTGCCAATGCGGCCCGGATCGAGGCGTTTAGCAAAAAGAGGTGGAACCGCGGTACCTGGCATGAATGGATTGGCACCTACACGATTGTGAAAGCGCAGGGGTGTGGCATCTTTCAGGTGAAAAACAGTGGTGAAGACTGGTCTATAATGTTGGTTATGACCGCTGATGGTGACGTCGTATTCCAGCCGCGCAGAGCGACTTCTAAGACAGTATTAAAGAACATGGAAGGCAAGTCTTTTGATGTCCGCATTCGCGACAACGGCCATACATCTGAATGCTACATCAATGGAGAATTTGTAGGCCGCCACGACTGGGAAAGACCCAGTGGTCGCAGTACCTTTCGATGGGGTATGTACGTGGGCGGCAAGAAGCTTTCCAAAGATGCCTTATTATTTGTAACAGGCGCTACAGTAGATCCTGAAGGATCCCCCACCAGGAAGTAGATAGTGGCACTCCTGAAAATTGAGCGTCCTTCTTATTTCACCGATTGCATTTGGAGGTCAGGCTGTGGACACTGAGAAACAAACGGATTTTTCTGTTGTTCCCTTTGGAAGTGGGGGACAATTAAAAATGATCTATGACAGAAGGCAGCGCCCTCAAGCCATCTATATCAACAATCGAGTATATATCGTTTATAATGGCGGGGCACCAATGGATGCTGAGACCAGAGAAAAGACATATCCTTTTGTTATCTCTTTTAACCCCGAGACAAAGTCCTTTTCATCTCCCCTACAGCTGGGAACCAAAGGCTCAAACGACCAGCATTATTGCCCCATAATCTGGGCTGATAATGATGACCTTTTACATATTTTGTCAGGTTGTCACAAAACGCCAGGAACACATTTAATATCCAAAAAGGTAGCGGATATTGGAAACAGTGTAGAAGACTGGTCTCCAGCCCCTGAAATAAGAAACTCGCTTTCTTACCCTACGGTTTATCACATATACAATAATAGACAAGTGGTTTATTTCCGAACAGGAGAGCACAGAAGTTCGTGGTCATATTTAATTTCAGACAATGAAGGTAAAACCTGGTCAGGACCTGAAAACGATGTCACAGATTTAAACATGGGGGAAGAAACAGCAACAGTAGATGATCCGATGGACTTGAATGAGTGGTCTTCTTATCACACTTGCTTTCCGAGTAAAGATGGAAAGTTTTTGCACGCCGTATTTTGTTCTTATGATGACAATAAGAAGGATATCCCAGAAAAGTTTTACAATCCTCGTTATGGAACCAAAAAGAATCTCGGGATCAAATACAACCTCTATTATGTAAAAATCAACCTTCAAACGCATGAGGTCGCGAATTTTGATGGCGAGACAGTCAGACCGCCCATTGATATTGGCACTGCAAATGACAAATGCAAAATTTGGGATACCGGTTGGAGAGGCGCAGGCGTTCCACCTGATATTGTCATAGATGAAAATGACAATCCGGCCTTTTTGCATGTGCTATCAGAAGACGTGCCCGACAGGTGCAATTACTATTATGTGAGGTATATTAATCATGAATGGATACAGACGGTTATCACCCCTGCCACTGATGATTGGAACAGTTGCTATCTCAGGCAGGATGAAAGTGGCACGCTGCATGCTTATCTGATAGTAGGTGATCACAAATTTATAAAAGGAAAACGTGGCAACATGGACTCCAAAGGTGGAGGAGATATTGAAGAGTGGATCTCCACAGATAGTGGATTCACCTGGCAAAGAGCGAGAGATTTGACGCCACGTGCCCCGGAGTATGCCGGTTGGAAATTTAACAATATTCAACCGATTAAAGATCCAAAAGGAAATGTAAGAGATGGCATGCTCCTCTTTTACGGGTGGAAAGACAGTGAACTGTGTAAAGCGAAAGGGTTTCTGATTATAGACCAGAAATGGTGAGGGGTTACAACGCGATTGGCAGTTCGCATTTTTATCGTCTGATGCGTATTGATATCCAATCATCACAAAATCTTTTTTCTCGAGAACCAGATAGATGACAAAACAAGACAGACCCAATTTCCTCTGGATCAGTAACCACGATTCCAGTGCCTGGAACTACGGTTGCTACGGAGATCAATACGCACATACCCCAAATATTGACCGCCTATCGGCAGAAGGTGTGCGCTACACCAACGCGTTCACCGCTGGCCCAATCTGCTCACCGTCGCGCACGGGCATCTATACCGGCATGCATCCGACCACGCTGGGCACACATCATCACCGCAGCGCGATCATCCGCCCCGCAGGAGTTGAGTTGTTAAACACAATGCTGACGGACGCCGGTTACGCCTGCACGCAGCCGGATAATGACATCAATCTATACGTCTCCAAAGAGGAGCGTGAACAGTATTACAACGCTGAAGATTTCTGGGAGAATCGTCCTGAAGATAAGCCGTTCTTCATGTATTACAGACTGGGCAGTTCCCACGCAAGTGTATTCAAACTGACGCCCGAGGATGCGCGGAAAGCGCGTTCCTCGCTCTTGAGCGACGACGAGTTGCACGATCCGAATGATGTGCCGGTTCCGAGCTTTGTTCCCGACACCCCCCTGTTCAGGGAACGGATGGCGCTCTTCTACGACGCCCTTGCCAATGTCGATAAGCAGGTCGGGGAGATCCTGGACGAGCTTGAAGCACAGGGGCACAGTGAAGACACTATTGTGGTCTATTGGGGAGACCATGGCACGGGTTATCCCCGGGGCAAGATCCACGCATACGACGACGGACTGAATATCCCACTGATCATGCGATTCCCGGAGAAGTATCAGCACCTATCCCCGGCAGAACCCGGTAGTGCGGTTGATGAACCCGTCCTGCACCTGGACCTCTGCGCGACGACCCTGCAACTGGCAGGTGTCCCTATCGCCGAACACATCCAGAGTCGCAACCTGTGCGGCCCCAACAGAGATGAATCGAGGGACTTTGTCTGCAGTGCCAGGGATCGGCTGGACAACAATCCGGAAGTAATCCGCACAATCCGCACAAAAAAATACCGTTACTTCCGCAACTTCCTCCCCCACCAGCCATACGCTTCGTTCTATCCAGACGGCGGATTCTTTGCGAAGGTCCCGGAGGAAGGAACGCCGGAACGCGCCTTCTGGGAGACCTCTTGCCTACCGGGCAAACAGAAGGTCCACGACCCCGACGGCGTATTTCTGATGCTCGGCCCGCCGGTCATGATCAAACAGGACGGGTTGCCTGAGCATTACCGGCAGTTCCAGATCTGGCAGGATCACAAACCCGCCGAAGAGTTATACGATATCGAGAACGATCCCGAAGAGATAAATAACCTGGCAGATGATCCTGCTTACAGCAATGTGAAGGATGGCTTGCGACAGAAGCTGTTCGACTGGATGATCGAGACCCGCGATCTGGGGTTGATTGATGAACCGGAAATTGCTGCACGAGCAGAGCAGTACAACGGCATTTGCCATGCAGTCGGGGCCCACTGTGATAATTACGAGCGAATCCTGGAAACAGCAGACCTGGCACGCATGGGTGACGAAGCAAAGGAAGAACTCGCAAAACGACTTGGTGATCCCGACTGCGCCGTGCGTTTCTGGGCTGTTACCGGCCTTTGCTCGCTCGGTGTGGAACGCGAGATGATCAAGCAATTGTCACCGCTCCTTGACGATCCCTCAATCAGCGTCAGCCTGGCCGCCGGAGACTATCTGGTGCGGGCAGGCGAAGGCGCCCTGGCCCTGCCTGCTTTTGAGCGCGCGCTGTCGAGCGATATCCTCTGGGCGCGGCTACGAGCCGGTGCCTATCTGTCATACCGCAGCCGCGAAGAACTCCAGCCCATGAAACCGCTTATTCCCGCCCTGGCGCGGGCCATAAATAAACAGGAGATGTTCGGACCGGAACACAATGCGCAACTCGAAAAGAACAATTACACAAGCGGGCTTGGTGGGCAGCGGGACGGCATCGTCAGGGTGTGGGTATTGGAGCGGGTGATGAAGAGAATTGAACTGTCCGCTAACTTTTAAAAATTGTTGAATGGAGGATAGCTCAGATGACAGAATCGTCAATTGATCTGGACTGGTATGCGCTTTCAGCGCAAGAAATCAGGCAGTTTGATGAGCAAGGCTATCTCATTGTGCGCGACGTGCTCGATCAGGACATGATTGACCGGGTCGTTGAGGCTGCTGATCGGTTGATTGCGAGTGACGACCAACACATGCGCACGGGACGACTGGGCTTTAAGAATTGTATTGTGAAAGATGATGCTTTTATTCCCCTGCTAACCCACGCCAAATCGCTGTCGGTTGCGGTACAGCTTTTGGGTGCACATATCCAACTGATGGTATCACAACTTGCTTATAGAGGCTCTTCCGATCCCTCGAAGAAAGTTCGGCGGGTCGGATGGCATCGCGATTATGGTGCAGCGACAAAAGTATTGGGAAATCATGTGCCCCGTGTTTTGTTAAAGTGCGCGTTTTATCTCAATGATCTGACCGAACCAAACTCGGGTGTGACGCTGGTTGCGCCTGGCTCCAATCGCCACAGCAACCCCATTGAAGTCCCTGAAGGAGAGCCTGGACCAAAAGGTTATGTTGAGGCTTCTTTAAAGGCGGGTGATTGCCTGTTCTTTGAAAATCGAACCGGGCATGCAGCAGGTATAAACACATCGGGTAACATGCGAAAGGCGATCATGATTGGTTATGGCTATCGTTGGGTGATGCCGCTGGACTATCGGAGTCAAGAGCCTGCCTTTATGGATAAACTGGATGAATTGGGTCGGTATTTGGTGGGTGAAAGATATCCAAAAATAGAGGGGTACAAAGCTGGCGGTGGAGATAGCCCGCTTACGCCGTGGTGTGAAGAGAACGGTGCGCCAGAGATCAGACCGGTTGTTTAAGAAGGAATCAAATCTTTTTGATATTTCTGTGATTCGTTGACGCGCTTTTGTGTAACGCGGTATTATGGGATGAGGCCTATGGCGTCCAAAAACCCCAATGATCCGCCTTGGGCCAGGTCGTGTAGCATTTTTCGCACGAACAAAAAAAGCGCATCATAAAACGTGGTTTAGCCGCAGTATTGACCGACCCATTGTGGCCGAACAAGTGTTGAAAAAAAAGGATATCACCGCGCTTCGGTGTCAGTTCGATACCGGGTTCCAGATCTAACGAGGGGATGTCCTTGTTCAGATCTTTCAGGTGCTTGTACTTGACCGGATCGGATTCAGCCAGGGCGCGTATCTTGCTGGGCGAACCAGGCCAAACACAGGTCCCTCCGCCCTGCGGTTCGATATCGCTTAGATAGAGGAGGCTGGTGATGCGATAGGGCCCGGGAAAGGTCTTGGGCACATGCTTCGGGTTGAGGCCGTCGATGTGCGGGTGCCGTGGCATGGTCCATTGCCCCGGACGCCCCAACAAATTTAGTGCAAAGATCGCTTCGGGTGAGTGCAACGAATCAATCGGTTCGCCCAGCAGCTGCGCTACAGCGTTGAGGTAGTCGTCTGTGGCGCAGGCCATCAAATCGGGATCCTGCACCCCGTTAAAGATCACCGCACCGCTGCCTTTGTTATACGTATCGGCGGTCTCCGGCACCATCGACCAGGTGGACGCATCCCCCGCGTCCATGTCCATCAGCTTCCACATCGCCGCTTCGGCTTGAGCCGCGATCTGATCAGAAATCAGGCCGGAGGCCAGCAAGTAGCCATTTTGTCGGTAAAAGGTGAGTTGATCTTCGTTTAGAGCCATAGAGTATTCCTCATTCGATGGTTTACAAGCCTTTTCTGCCATGTCCCATAATAAGTTAATTTCTGAACTACGGCAAATACTCTTCATTTTTTGTTTTTGTGGGCTATATTGATTATCAATATTTGTTTGATTATCATGAGGTATGGACAACTTTTTCGTATCGTGATTGCATTCTGATTGTTGTGCAATTAAGTAGGGAGGTTTTTGTGGCCAACAAAGAGAAGCCCAATATTGTATTCATTTTGACCGATCAGTGGCGCGCACAGGCAACAGGGTATGCGGGAGATCCAAATGTTAAGACACCCAACCTCGATGCCCTGGCTCAAAAGAGTATTCGGTTGGATACGACTGTGTCAACGTGCCCGGTTTGTTGTCCGGCTCGTGCCTGTCTTTTGACCGGGCAATATCCACTGACGCATGGGATCTTTTTAAACCAGATTCGGCTTGAGCCCGATACGACCACATTCGCTGAGGTTCTAAAGTCACACGGTTATGACACCGCATACATTGGCAAGTGGCATTTGGACGGAGATACCCACGAGCAAAATTTCATCCCACCTGAGCGACGGTTGGGCTTTGACTTTTGGCGCGCGCACGAATGCTCGCACAATTATTACGATTCGCCCTATTATGATGACTCGGGCATTATGAAAAAGTGGGAAGGATACGATGCGTTTGCACAGACCGATTGTGCGATTGAGTATCTGGAGGGCAGGCAGAATGAAGACGATCCCTTTTTCCTTTTTGTTTCATATGGCCCGCCTCATAACCCTTTCCACAAAGTGCCGGAAGAATACAGAGCGCTCTACAATGAAGATGAAATCGTATTGAGAGACAATGTGCCTGCTGAGTGTGAGGCGATTGCCCGGAATGATATGTGGGGTTATTATGCGCATATTACGGCACTTGATCACTGTGTTGGGCGTGTTGAAGAAGCACTTGAACGCCTCGGGATGACAGAGGGTACAATTCTTGTGTTTACCTCTGATCACGGTGAAATGAATGGGTCGCAAGGCCATGATCGGAAAATACGGCCCTGGGATGAATCTATGCTTGTGCCCTTTCTGTTGCGATTGCCAAATGGGATTGGTCGCCAAATCGACACCCCTTTTGGCATACCAGATATGATGCCGACGTTGTTGGATCTGGTGGGCGCGCCTGTACCGGAAGGCGTCGAAGGGGTGAGTTTTGCCAAACACATGCTCGGTGAAGCCGATGCGCCTTTGGAGGCTTCACTTTTTGGATGCTACGTTCCGTTTGCCAATTATTCTTATGAACATGGTGGCAGGGAATATCGAGGCGTTCGCACGAGCCGTTATACTTATGTGCGTGACCTGGAGGGGCCCTGGTTGTTGTATGACAATGAGGCAGATCCTTATCAGTTGGAGAACCTTTGTGGTCGGCCTGAGGTAGAATCTGTTCAAACGCATCTGGAAGGTTTGCTTTCAGATCTGTTGAAGGAACATAATGACGCGTTTGAGAACGGGCAGGAATTGTTGGATCGATGGGGGTATGAAATCGTCAATCCCCACGCATTTCGCAGGAAACAAGTGTGAACGAAAATCAAAAAGTACTGTGAGCGAAAACGGATTGCAGCTTCTTTGGTTTAACAAGTAGGGAATACCGCGAACGACAGAAGATCGGCATTTTGAACGACAAATTTGAGGGATAGATATGAATCAACCGAATATTCTTTTTGTGTTCACAGATCAGCAACGCACAGATACCATGTCGTGTTACGGCAATGATTGGATTCAATCGCCGCATTTGAATGCGCTTTCGGAGCGGTCTTTTGTTTTTGAGAATACGTATGTTGGTCAGGCTGTGTGTACGCCATCGCGGGGTACGCTGATGTCTGGGTTGTACCCTCATTCGCACGGATGTGTGGCGAATGGGATTCATCTACGAGAAGATACAAAGTCGATTGCGGAAATGATGCCAGATACATATCGCAAGGCATATATGGGCAAATGGCATTTGGGCAACGATACCGTTCGCCAACATGGGTTTGATGAGTGGATCAGTATTCAGGATAATTTGCGGCATTTGAATACGATTCAAGATGCGCCGATGAGTTCCCACTATGAGTGGTTGGTGGCGCAGGGCGTTGAACCACCCTCGCATTTGGCACCGGACTTGAAACAATTTTCTGCAGGAGATCGCGCGCGTTTGCCAGCGGAACAACAGGTCGGGGCGTTTGTCGCGCAGGAAGCGGATCGGTTTATTCGAGAAAATGTCGATCAGCCCTGGTTGCTGGTGTGCAGTACGTTTGAACCGCACCCTCCATATACAGGGCCGTATGACGGTTTGTATGATCCTGAGGAATTGCCGGTTGGCCCGACGTTTTTGAAACAACCTGAAGGGCATTCGCGATTTAATCGGGTGCGAGCAGAGCATTATGCAACGAAGAAGGAGGCAGGTGAAGATTTAAGTACGGAATTGGGATGGCGAAAAGTGAGATCGCAATACTTCGGAAATATGAAGATTGTTGATGATGCTGTGGGGCGGATCATTCAGGCATTGGAAGAGACAGGGCAACTGGAGAATACGATTATTGCTTACACGAGTGATCATGGAGAAATGGTGGGCGATCATGCGATGATGGAAAAGCGGACGTTTTACGAAGAGTCTGCGCGAGTGCCGTTTTTGCTCAGTGTGCCGTGGTTGAATAAGGAACAGAAACGAATCGATGGTGTGTTTGGGCATGCGGATTTGGTGCCGACACTTTTGGATCTGGCGGGCGTTGAAGTTTCAGATCAGTGTGAAGGGGAGAGTTTGGCTGGTGCACTCACCGGTGAGCGCGATTTGAAGGATCACGTTGCATTTATGGAGTGGAATGGGATTGGCGATCGCAATTTAGGGAATCCAAGCATTAACTTGATGGCGACATTGCCCTGGCGATCTGTGGTGACGGGTGATCGCTGGAAGTTGAATTTGTGTGCTGGTGATCAGTGTGAGTTGTTCGACCTTAATACAGATCCTTATGAAGAAAACAATCTGTTTGATGTTCCTGAACATCGCGATCGCATTCGCGATATGGCGGCGAAGATTCGATTGTGGCAACATGAAACAGGAGATACTGTGCCTTTGCCGAGTGTTTAGAATCCCCTCTGTGTTTTTATCAATACTGATTTTCTGGAGATGTAATGGAGCAAATATTAACGCAGGAACAAGTGGAACGCGCGCGCCTGAAATCACGCCGGTTGTCTAAAAAAGATAGGGGACGGAACAGAGGAAATAGAAGCGAACCAGGGTCTGGTTTACCTGACCATATAGAAAGGGAGATTCTCCGTGACACTTGAAGAAAAATTCATATTTGACCTGCAAGGATACATCGTTGTCAAAAATGTACTCTCTCAAGCCGAAGTAGACGAACTCAATGCAATTGCCGATCAAAAAATGGCCGACCAAGAGGAAGTGAATAACGGACTCAAGATTCCCCGCAGAGTCTCGCTCTGGGGCAAACCCTTCCAAAATCTGTTTGACCACCCCAACATGATTCCTTACCTCAGCGAACTCCTCGGCCCCCAATTTCGTGCCGACCACGACTACGGCATCTTTATGCGTCAAGGTGGGCGCAAAGGTGGCCTCCATGGTGGGGACCATCGTGCAGGTACGCACTATTACAAATATCGCGACGGCGTCATGCGCAATGGCTTGACCGTAGTCGTCTACTTCCTTGCACCCGCCCCCCCAGGTTCTGGCGGATTCTGCTGCGTACCCGGTTCACACAAATCCAATTTTGCCCTCAACGTCCCTGAAGAGGTTCGCTCCTTTAAGCGCATCCCTCACTACCTCGCCAATCCAAGTGCAGAAACAGGCGACGCCCTCATCTTCACAGAAGCGACGATGCACGGAACCTTGCCCTGGACTGCTGAAAACGAACGCAGAACCCTACTCTACAAATTCACCCCCGGCCACGCTTCCTACGCATCAATATACTACAATCACGAAGACTACGAAGACCTGACCGAGCAACAAAAACGCGTTCTCACGCCCCCATCCGTCCGCCGTCCTAACGTAGTGGAAACGGCATAGAGACAGCAAGGAGAAGGCAATGGATAGAATTAGAATAATGGCATCGCTGTTTATTCTCGCGACTTTTACGATTTCCGTAGCGTTTGCTGCCGATTCCGAGAAGGATTCTGGTATGAATTGCGACATGTTCAATATTGAAGAGATTCTGGACGAAAGTACGCTGGATATAAAGACGTTGGAAGATTGGCACACGGACAAGCCGACAGGCACGACGCGACAGAAGCTAATCGAAATCAACGTCGCCGAATGGTGGCCTGGACAAGATTATCGGATTCCAGTGCGCATGATTGTGCCGCTCGAAGGTAAAGCAAAGGGCTTTCATATCACAGGAGGAAGTCCATATGAAGCACTGATGAAAGATTCGAAACCAAACGCCTTTCAGGCAAAACTGTTAGCCAATGGCGTTGGCATTGTCAGGACTGTTGTCAAGGTGTTCAATCAGATCCCGGGAAAACAGGGACTGGAACAAGAGATGGGGCAATTGTTTCTGAAAGACCTTAACCCGCGATACACGACGGTCTGGATTTGGTCGATGACTTTAATGCGGGCTGTAACCGCCGCGTATGCGGAAACCGATCATTTTGAAAAAGGCAAAGTGGCCGGCTCAGGCGGCTCCAAGAACGGCATATCGCCTGCTACCGCCTTGATTAATGACGAGCGTTTTACCGCGACATGCTCCAATAGAGCCTTTGCTTACTATTCTCCGACTCGAAGATTCGACAAGGAAGAGATGGATAACGTGCGAGCGGCAAACAAAGCATTCTTTGAGGCTGTCAAGGCAGGCAATGTCGATTTAAACAAACAACGCGCGCGTTGGTATCAAGCCAATATGGTGGGATCAAAGAGGAGTCTGCATGAACTTGCGTTGAAAGCGGGAAGATCCTGGGACGAAATACACCACCTGGCAGATTGCATTCTTAGCAGATTGTGTGTGACAGAGAATTGGGATCGGCTAACGGAGCGAGGCGTCGATATGCTTTTTCAGCCGGGAACACATGACTACGTTGCATTTGACATTCTTTGGGGCGCGCGAAATCATCCTCAGTTGCCAGTCTATTACGAACCCAGTGGTGGACACAGACAAACACCGCATAGCGCGGCAGCAAAAAATAATCAGAATCTCAATGCCTTCCTCTGGAATCACTTCTTTGGCGGCGAGCCTTTGCTACAGCCTCCGAAGTCAAATTATACAATCTCCAAGGACAAACTAAGTGTCAGCGTGAGTTTTAATGAAGGACCTCAGCCGAAAAGTGGACGCATATGGTGGATCTACGATCGCGCTCCGGCAGGTTCCGCCCCATTCTTGCACGAGCAAATCCCCGCAGACCAATGGATGGAGATGGAATATGATGCAAAGACTGGCGTATGGACGGCAGCCATACCGTTAAAGGAGGGGTTTTCTCGGATCGATTTCTTTAGCAATCATGGACGAGAGGTTAACGGCTACAAGCAGTATCTTTCATGCCCTTATACCCGAGTGGAACTTTCGCCATCTCAGCATTGATGGCTAAGGTGAAGCAAATGGGATCATTGGGGTTGCGCGTTCGTTTTCCTAAAAATTATGGCAAATCCTACCAGTCTACAACCGATCCATCATCGAGATCGTAACTGGTGCTGCGGGGCCGGGGTTCGCCAACCTGTGCCATGAGTTTATCTTCATCGATGCTAATACCCAAACCAGGCTCAGTTGGTATTGTTCATCTGTTAGACTCCTGACTGATTGATTTTCTCCAAATGAAAAAACTGGTTTTACTGATGTGATTCCACCGTATTGAATCGTAAACTTCCAGTCCCATATTGTGCTCCTCCAATCAGGTGGTTTTAGTTTTTTGCATGGTCACTTCCCTATTTCTCTGTAAGTTGAAATTGTATTTATTTTTCACCTATTTCAGTTTCGCCAACACGATCCTGAGGATTTATCACCATCCATAAACGCAGCACATTTTCCATTAATTCTGGGCCACCTGTTATGGCTTCATAATGTTCACTTTGGTTTGATGCTTTTGGCAGAGGGGATTGATCACTCAGAAAAGTTTCTACCGATAAGTCCATATACGTTTTTGCTTTGCTTAAAAAACGTTCTGCCCCTGTTAATTCATACGCACTCATCATCATATTAAATATGCTGGAATAATTGCTGGGATAAAGTACTGCTGACGGCGGAGGATCTTCGTTGTAATAGGCATTCACCGCTTTCATAAAAAGGATTCTATAGCCTTCAATACCTGTTAGTTTATACCGCGCATAACATTTGTTTGCCTGCTCGGTACTTCCCGATCCCACCCCATAACCAGCCGACCACATTTCAGTCCAGGCATCCGTTCCAGTACTTGACCTCCGAAAATTCCCCGGTACAAGGGTCATAAGATTAGCAGATTCAAGAAATCCTTTTCCGCCTTTTGACGGATCGTGATCAAAACTTAAATACAAAGAATCTGTTCCTTCTGACAATTTCTTCATCCTATTTGCAAGGTCTGCGGGCATAAAATCCTTTGCGCGATAGAGATTGGATGCCAGATTCATACTTTGTTTCAAAGAATATTGCTCAGGAAAATCTGATGCATATAAGATCGCACCTTTATCGGTTGTATTTCGCTCATAATAATTCAATACGGTTTCAATGGCGGTTAAAAAAACTTCTTTGCCAGTTTCCCGATATGCTTTTGTCCAAACATAGATATAATTGCCGCCATGTGCGGGAAAAGCTCTTCCTTTTCCAGGACTATGCGTGTCATAACTGGCATGTCGGCTAAACTCGCCCGCTTCTGGTCCTTCGTGCGCATAAATCTGGTGTTCCCATAATCCCAGTGCAAACTTTTCAGCAGCTTCCGGATTAAATTCCCACACCTTGTCCCAATAATTGAAAATTTTGTACTCGTGTGTCAAAGATCGAGTACCCATTTTAATAGGCGCCTCTGTAAAAAAATCCCAACCGATGTGTTCTCCCCAGGCCATAAATCCCGTTTCAGGACTTTGGCAGTTGGCAAAAAACCATTTGATTGCTTTATCCGCTTCCCGTGCATACTTGTCATCTCCTGTGATTTCCGTCAAGTGATAAAGTATGCTGTATAAACCATTATCTTTTGACGTATTTGAACCACGCCAAGTGCGATCGCCATTGCGGATACCTTTGGGTGCATCGGGAGGATTTTCGCGATATACATTTCCGGTTTCCCGGTTAAGCGTTGTGGCAAAAAGGGGCGAATGTTCTTTTCCGTAACGGTCGCGCCCGCGGGTAATCATATAATCGGCATAAGCCTTTACTATGAGAAAGTATTTAGCACCTTCCGATTTTGACAAATCAATCGTGCTCAAATCTTTGGCTGGCAGCTCGGTGGGGCTTTGGGCCGCGACGTTGCCCGAGGTCAAAGCCAATAGCAATGCAATGGTCAGACCCCTGCCTATCTTCGCACCTTTGAATGGTCTTGCTTTCATCTTTCTTCCTCCTCAATGCATTTGAAATCACCAAAACTACTGCTGGTGTCCAGGGGCAGGATCCGGATGCATACTACAACAAGGGACGGACATGAAGCAAGCGAATTTGTTCAGGGTGATTTCCGAGCAAAATTCCAAATAACATACATCGCCTTCCGTAAGTACCTGTCTTTTAAGAATTGTTGAAATCCAACTCTTTTTTTTGTACAATGGTTCAGTATTGAAGTTCGTACAATGGTTCAATATTGAAGAAAGAGGGCTTATTCCATGAATACAGCATTGGCAGCACTGAGTACAGAAGAGATCCAACAATTTATTACGAACGGATTCCTCGTGAAACGAAAGATCCTCGACCCCAAACTTTGTGCTGCTGCACGAGATAGGTTGTGGGCAGGAAACACTTCAAGTCATTTGCGCCGAGACGACCCTCAAACCTGGCTAAACGGTGTCCCGGAGGCAGATCGTCAAAGCACCCCTGATGGCATGAATGATCGCACCGGTGACCACGGCTGGCGATTGCGTGAACTCTCTGGCGACGAGGACCTGATCAACTTGCTTCCACGCCGTGTATTCCCGTGGTTTGAGCAACTTCTCGGCGAAGGTGAAGTTGTGACACCAGAGGTAACTTCCTCCGCGGCCGATCCAGATCCGCGTGGAAGTCGGTTGCGTGGTTGGCCAGTCTGGGGTGGCAAGGAGTTGCGCGGTATGTATTGCGTGTTGCCGAGAGAGCGTCCGAGCGACTCACCTGCTCTGGCGGATGCCGTCCGTGCCGGTGCACACATTGATCCCGAGCCGGTGCATCTGGTGGCGAGCGCATACGTTGACCAGGTTCCCAAGGGTGGAGGTGGCATTGCTCTCTTTCCCGGCAGTCATCGCTTGCTCTACGAAGCAGAGCCGGATTCCGCAGACCTCGCTCGCTATTCAATTCTACATTCGCCCCATCCGGAAAGCGGCGCTGCGGCATTCGTGCTGCCGCAGCCCCCAGGTCTCAAGGACGCACTCGCCGACATTGAGCCCTTTGAATTTTTTGGTGACGAGGGCGATGTGGTTTTGTGGCACGGACGCATGTTCCACTCGGCAACGCGGAACTACAGCAATCCTCCGCAGATTCGACAGATGATTCTTTATGATGCTTACAAAAAATCTGTATATGACAGAGTATATAACGGCCGTTATGTCAAAGGGCCACGACCATCGCCACCGCCCAACGTGAGAAAACTCCACGAACTTGAACTTGGGCCAGAAGTTCCCCCGCCAGAGCCTCGCCCGGAAGGTCCGGGGCTTTGGGATGATTGGAGCGAGGCTGTTCGCACGGTTGCAGCTTCTTTCGCATCGAGGCCATCGGCGAGACGGAGCGCCTGAAATCAGGCCGGTTGTCTAAGAGACAGCCTGGAACCAAAATAGGTCTTAGCGAGCCACACCAAATCTGCAAAGGAGAAGGCAATGGATAGAATTAGAATAATGGCATCGCTGGTTATTCTCGCGACTTTTACGATTTCCGTAGCGTTTGCTGCCGATTCTGAGAAGGATTCTGGTATGAATTGCGACATGTTCAATAGTGAAGAGATTCTGGACGAAAGCACGCTGGATATAAAGACGTTGAAGGACTGGCATGTAGATGAGGTGACAGGCACGACGCGACAAAAGCTCATCGAAATCAATGTCGCCGAATGGTGGCCGGGACAAGATTATCGGATCCCGGTGCGTATGATTGTGCCGCTCGAAGGCAAGGCGAAGGGCTTTAGCATTACGGGAGCCAATCCCTATGAGACGTTGATGAAAGACTCGCGCCCAACCGACTTTCAGGCAAAACTGCTGGCAGGTGGCGTTGGCCTCGTTAAGACGCACGTCAAGGCGTTTAGGCAGATTCCGGGGAAACAGGGTTTGGAGCAAAAAATGATGCGCAGGTTCATGAAAGACCTGAATCCTCGATACACGACTCTCTGGATTTGGTCGATGACCTTAATGCGGGCAACCACCGCGGCGTATGCGGAAACCGACTACTTCGAAAAAGGCAAAGTGGCCGGTTCGGGCAGCTCCAAGAACGGCATGTCGCCTGCGGTCGCCTTGATACATGACGAGCGTTTTACCGCGACATGCTCCAACCATGCGTTTGCTTACTTTTCGCCGACTCGAAGAGCCGACAGGGAAGCAACGGCGAAAGCTGAAGAGGCAAACAAAGCATTCTTTGAGGCTGTAAAGGCCGGCGATATCGACCTGGATCCAAAACGCGCCAAATTGTATCAAGGCGTTATGGTGGGATCTGAGCGCAGTATGGGTAAGATGGCGCTGAAAATGGGGAAATCCCTGGACGATATGCAAAGCTTTGCGGATCGCTTACGGCCCGGGGTGAGCGTTACGGAGAATTGGGATCGTCTGATGGAGCGCGGCGTTGATATTCTTTTTCAGCCGGGAACGCATGACTATGTCGCCTACGATATTCTCTGGGGAGCGCAAAACCATCCCCAGTTGCCTGTCTATTACGAACCTAACGGTGGGCACTCGCAAACGCCGCATGTCGCTGCTGCAAAGGACGAACAGAATAAAGACGCCTTCCTCTGGCATCACTTCTTTGGTGGCGAGCCTTTGCTACAGCCTCCGAAGTCAAATTATACAATCTCCAAGGACAAACTAAGTGTCAGCGTGCGTTTTAATGAAGGACCTCAGCCGATAAACGGACGCATATGGTGGATCTATGATCGCGCTCCGGCAGGTTCCGCCCCATTCTTGCACGGGCAAATCCCCGCAGACCAATGGATGGATATGGAACGCGATGCAAAGACTGGTGCCTGGACTGCAACCATACCGTTAAAGGAAGGGTTTTCCCAGATCGATTTCTTCAGCAATCATGGACGAGAGGTTAACGGCTACAAGCAGTATATTTCAAGCCCCTATACCCAGGTGAAACGCTGAGCTGATGGATTTGCGACCCAATTTGGCATAGGATTTTCATATTGCAATCAAGAGAAAATAGAAGCGAACCATGGTCTGGTTACCTGACCATATAGATTACGGAGAACCAAAATGAACGATGATCAATTGAACCGTCCGAGCAACATTTTATACATCTTCACCGACGATCAGAGCTTTCGGTCTGTGAGTTGCTACCCCGAGGCGCATTCGTGGATCAGTACGCCAAACATCGATCGTCTCGCCCATGAGGGGATGCGTTTTTCCAACTGCTATACCAGTGCCTGGTGTGCGCCTTCACGCGCCACGTACCTGACCGGAAAATTGCCGCATGGCGTGATGAGCATGCACCTGCCCTCGAGCTACCCAAACTATGTCCGCGATCCAGACCAGTGTCCGTACTGGCTCGAGAATCTCCGCGAGAACGGTTGGTACACAGGCATCGTCGGCAAATGGCACACAGGTCCCGATCACGGTCACGGTCGGTACTGGGATTTTTCTGCCATCTGGGACCACAGCCAACCCGAAAAATATGGGCCCTATTATGTCAATCAAAATATGAGTATCAACGGGGGGCCGCCGGAACCGGTTGGCGGCTATTCTACCGATAACTACACGGAGTATGCACTTGAATTTCTCCGCGGACGAGCAGAAGAACCGGATAAGCCCTGGCATCTCTGGCTGTGCTATGACGCAGTACACGGCCCCTGGAAAGTGGCTGACCGCCATCTCCAGGACTATCCAGATGTTTCCCAGGTCCCCACGCCAGAAGACATCTATCCGCCGCGCCCGACCAAGGCGACACATATGCGGGACTATGGTGTTTGGCGCGAGGGAGATCAGGGCCAACCGGTAGGCATCCGGGATGGACGGACACTCACCGATTGGGAACAACAATACAACCGGGGCGTGCGCGCACTGGATGAAGGGGTTGGCAGGGTGATCGGCGCCATAGAGGAGATGGAGCAGTTGGATGATACCCTGGTCGTCTTTACGTCGGACCAGGGATTTGCCTGGGGACAGCACGGCTTTCGACTCAAGGTGGCGCCCTATGATGCCAATATCAAAGCGCCGATGATCATGCGGCTGCCGGGACGGATTCCTGCAGGCACAGTATGCGATGTGCCAATCGGCGGCCAGGATATCCCGCCTACCTTTCTCTCGTTGATCGGCATGGAACAACCCTGGAAGATGCACGGGGAGGACCTGACACCATTGCTCTCCGATCCCAACGCCGAATGGGATCGCCCGCTGCTGATGGAGTGTACGGGTCATTATTTTGGAGAAGATACCGATGTCGGCTGTGGCGAGCCAATAGGCAATCCGCCTATCCCCTGGTGGGTATCTCTGTGCACGGGAAAGTACAAATATATCCGCTGGCTCGTCCCCGGGGAGATCGAAGAGATGTACGATCTCGAGAATGACCCCGAGGAACTGGAAAACCTCGCTTTGGAATCCGATCACCACGAGTTGCTCGCCCAACTTCGGCAAGGGACGATTGATGAGCTTCGACGCACGGACGCGGGAATGGTCGATAACCTGCCACCAATCAAGGTAATGACCAGAGAGCAGCTTCTCGGCGGGGCTGACAGGTAACAATGCGGGGATTGGAGCGGGTGATCATTATGGGCACAAAACCAAATTTTCTCATCATTGTTACAGACGATCAGGGCTACGGCGATCTGACTGCATTCAGTCATCATGCGCCAGACGTGCAAACGCCAAACATGGACCGGCTCGCTGAGCGCGGCGTTCTCTTTTCACAGGCCTATGTGACAGCTCCCGTATGCAGCCCTTCGCGTGCTGGATGGAATACGGGGAGACACCAGGTGCGTTGGGATCCGAAATCTTCCTTTTTTTGCGGACATCCTGAAACAGAAAAGAACATCGCCGAAATCATGAAGGCTAACGGCTATACCACAGCGCGTTTCGGCAAGAACGATTACGGCCTGGGCTTTCACGATCACGAGGCTCACGAATATCCGTTGAACCACGGCTACGACGAGTTTCTTGGATTCTCGGCACACGGCCACGACTATTTCCTCCTCACCAAAGACATCGAAGACCGCACGCCCGATCCAAAAGGGCACAGCGCGGTTGTTGGGCCGCTCATGCACAACCGGGATTACAAAGAATTTGGGCAAGGGTATCTGACGGAAATCTTCACCGACGCGACAATCGATTTTCTCGAGAGCCATCAGGAAGAACCTTTCTTTGTGACACTCTCTTACAACTCCGTGCATCACCTGATCCACCAGGTGCCCAAACGATACCTCGACAAGCACGGCGTAAGGGAGATTCCAAACTACGACCCGGAGACCATGGGCGGGTATGGGGACTGGTTCAAAAGGTATAGAATCCTCGGCGAGATCAATGCCGACGAGTTTCGCAGATACTATCTGGCGAACCTGAATTGCCTCGACGACAATATCGGTCGCCTTCTGGACACGTTGGATCAGCTATCGCTTGCAGACAACACCATCGTGATCATGTTTTCAGACAACGGAGGCGCACCGAACACCGGTGCCTGCAACCTGCCGCTTGCCGGGAGCAAGTTTACGCTCTGGGAGGGCGGGATTCGCGTGCCATTTATCCTCGCCCGTCCAAATGAGTCGGCATCTGGAACGATCTGTAACAGGACGATCTCAACACTCGATATTCTTCCGACCTGTTTACAGGCGGCAGACATCAATCAGCCAGAAGGTTTGGACGGTCAACCCATCCCAAAAGATGTCACAAAAATCGCAGACCAGCGAGACCTCTTCTGGCGCTGGGGCGATAGTTATGCCGTGCGCTCTGGTGATTGGAAACTGTTGCATAAAGGTGGCAGGAGAGGTCAAGAGCCGTCCTGCGATGGGATCGTTGAACGCACAGAGCTTCTCCAGAATACCTGTCTGTTTAACCTGAAGGAAGATCCCTCAGAGAGCCAGGATCTGATCGATCAGCATCCCGAAGTCGTGGAACGCCTGCAGGATCTGTACGCGGCCTGGTCTGAGGAAGTCGATGGGGGCTAAGAGATGAAAAACATTGTCGTAATCACCATTGAGCATCTTGCCGCTCGCGCATTGGGATGCTATGGCAATCCCGTCGGAGCGACACCTCATCTGGATCGCTTTGCCAGCGAAGCCATCAGGTTTGAAAACTGCACCGTACCTTCTCCGCTCTGCGTCGCATCACGGGTCGCATTTTTCACGGGTCGTTATCCCAGCGTTACAGGTTCCAGAGACAACACGCTGTTGATGCAAGAAAAGGAAGGATTTCATCTGCCAGGGCTATTGAAAGATGCTGGTGTCGGCTGTGGCCTATTTGGGAAAAACCACTGCTTTCCAGATGCCGAAACTGCAGGATTTGAAGCGTGTATTGAAGAATCGCCACTTCGGCACAAGCAGCGAGAAGCCTATGGGAAGCCATTTCCTGGGCCTGCAATACCCATCGACCCATCCGTGTTCGAATCACAAACAAGACGTTTCCGTTGGGGAGATCACCCAAATCCAATCTGGTATGGCGGAACCTACCCTTTCGATCCTGCTGAAACGCCAGCAAGAGCCAACGTGAATCATGCCCTCGATTATCTCGAACGGAAGGGTGACGAGCCTTCGTTTGTGTGGTTGAGCTTTTCCGATGTTCATCCGCCCTATCGGGCTCCCGAACCTTTTGCCACGATGTACAGACCAGAGGACATGCCTCTCCCACATAGACCAGAGAGTGAATTGGACTCAAAACCGTTCGTTCAGCAAGTCTATTATCACGGCGGGTGGCTGCATCTCATGGATGACGAGCAACTGCGCCAGACAATGGCGTACTACTATGGCATGCTCAGGCACCTGGATGAATGCCTGGGCAAATTCTTTGATGGACTAAAAGCGCTTGGTCGTTGGGACGACACCATCATTGTTGCCACAGGTGACCACGGTGAGTACCTGGGCGAACACGGACTCATTCGGAAAACAGCTGCATTCTACGACTGCATTGTCCAGGTCCCATTGATCGTAAGGGGTTTGGAACATGCACGGGATGGTGCAACAAACGCACTGCAGATTGAGCAAATCGACTTGATGCCCACATTACTCCAGAGTAGCGGAATCTCGATCCCGTTGGGTGTTCAGGGTAGAAGTGTGACAGATATGATGTCGGGTATGGCTCCAGAGAGAGACTGTACCTATGCGGAAGTTGGCAGCCGTCAGCCATTGCCAGAGGGAGGACCAGAAGCAGAACTGGACGCGCTGAAAGCCGGCATAAGTCGGACGGAGCCCGTACCGGAATTGCCGCTGGTTGAGTCGGGAACGTTCTTCCTTTCTCGGGGTCGCATGGTTCGAAACGAGAAGTGGAAATACGCACATTATGTGAATGATCGTTCTGAACTTTACGACTTGCAGAACGACCCGGGCGAACTGGTGAATCTGGCAGGAAATCCGGATTATCGAGATCGGGAAGAAGCAATGCGCAGCAGGCTGCTGGAACGAACAATTGAAGCTGGCGACCCTCGTTGACCTCTTGCTACAATTCGTCCGCAACGCGAAAGGAACAGATATGGAACGACCGCATATCATTCTCATAACAACGGACCAACAACATCACAGAATGGCGAGCTATTCCGGTGACCCTTATGTCAGTACGCCCAATTTGGATAAACTGGCTGCAGGTGGTAAGAGATTCGAGCTCACCTACGTTTCCAATCCAGTTTGTGTCCCATTCAGGTACGCCCTGGTCTCAGGCCATATGCCGCACACTTTTGATGGCCTGGAGCATAACTCCAAGGGGATGGCTTCGGAACATCCGCGGATTTTGGACCATATTGATACGCCATTGATGGGGACACTCCTCCGAAATTGTGGATATGATACGTACGCCGGCGGTAAGCTGCACGTAGAGGGCACCCAGGTTTTCACAAAAGAAAAGGCAGAGGAATTCGGATTTGAGTCGCTCACAACCGATCAGAGGGATGAGCTTGCGGAGAGATCTGCTAATTTTCTCAAAAACAGAGATTCCGATCGCCCGTTCTTCCTCTGGGCATCGTTCATTAATCCACACGATATATGTAAAGTCCTGGATGAGGATGGGAAGCCGACACATCCTTCGGATCCAGGAGACAACTTGCCTCCCTTGCCGGATAATCACGCACCCCCTCAGGATGAGCCAAAGTGGATGCAGAGATTCCGTGATGGGACACTGGGAGACGAGGAGACAATCGAAATCGGCCTCAACCGAAGATTCGGTCAGCGTGCAATCCACTGGACCGAACACGAGTGGCGGACCTACCGTGCGGCTTACCGTTTTTATATGGAGGACCTGGACCAACAGTTGGGTGTGATACTGGATGCGCTCGATGACACCGGTCTGCGGGAGAGTACGGTTGTCATATTTACAAGTGACCATGGCGATCATGATGGGGAACACGGATTGACAATGAAGCGGTCGTTCTACGAAGCGTCGTCACACGTACCGCTCACGATCAGTTGGCCTGGAAGAGTTTCTCCAGGTCAGATCGATGCTTTGGTCAATAATGGGATCGATCTGCTTCCGACGTTATGCGACTTTGCCGAAGGAGAAATTCCAGATTCACTACCCGGTAGAAGCTTGAAACCCCTTGCTCTGGGCGAGCAACCCGATTGGCGGGAATTCGTCGTTGCCGAAACTGTTGGCGGTAGAATGGTAAGGTCTGCCAGGTACAAGTACTCCATTTTCCACTACAATGGTACGTCGGAAGAAATGCTTGTCGATATGGTTTCGGATCCCACTGAAACAAAGAACCTCGCCAATGATCCTGAATTCATTCAGATCCTGACGGATCACCGAAACCGACTATCTGATTGGGTCCAGGCACACGCCGACACGCAAGGCGCCACCTACCTGAAAGCCCTGGCACCGTAGGGGCGTAAAGGCTTACCGCCTACTGTGTTTTATCCTTGCAAATCGGGAGTCAGACTCCCATATTACAAGAATGAACATCAACAGAAAAATTCAGACAAAGGTCTCTGAATACGCGAGGTACTTCCCTGTCACGGCAATTCTGGGGCCTCGCCAGTGTGGAAAGACCACCCTGGCCAAGACGTGGCTTGCTGAACAGCCGGCGTCACACTATCTCGACCTTGAGCTCCCCTCCGACGTCGCACGTCTGGCCGAGCCTGAAGATTACCTCCGCCGCCATCGGGATCACATCGTCTGCCTCGACGAGATCCAGCGCGTCCCCGAATTGTTCCGCGTACTTCGCGGGCTCTGCGATGAGACCGGTTCTCCGGGACAGTTTATGGTGCTGGGATCGGCTTCTCCAGATCTGCTCCAACAGTCGTCTGAGACGCTCGCCGGTCGCATCGGTTTCATCGAACTGGCGCCCTTTGTCGAAGAAGAGATCGGGGTGGAGAATCAGTCAAGGCTCTGGCTGCGAGGCGGATTCCCGCGAAGCTATCTGGCCCCATCAGACGGAATGAGCCGGGCGTGGCTGGACAGTTTCATCCAGACGTTTCTCGAACGCGACATTCCTCAACTGGGTATCCGCGTACCCGCGATAACGCTACGACAATTCTGGGAGATGTGCGCTCACCTGCACGGGGATCTGTGGAACCACGCCAAAGTGGCTTCTTCCCTGGGCGTAACGGGCAAGACGGTTGGACATTACCTCCGCATCCTTGAGCAGGCCTACATGGTAAGGCGGCTTTCGCCCTGCGCGGCCAACGTCAAGAAGCGCCTTGTGAAGAGCCCCCGTGTTTATCTCAGAGATACCGGCATCCTTCACCGGTTGCTGCGTTTGGATTCTTTCGACGACCTGGATGGCCATCCGGTTCGCGGCAACTCCTGGGAAGGATACGTCATCGAGCAAATCGCCGCGGCGGTGCCCGACGCCGAACTGAGCTTCTACCGGACCTCGGCTGGCGCTGAGATCGACCTGCTGATCCGACGGAGAAATAAGCTCGTCGCGGTGGAGATCAAAGCATCGTCGTCGCCCCGCCTCGAGCGCGGCTTCTGGTCGGCGCAGGACGATGTCCAACCGGATCAGTCCTGGGTGGCGGCACCAGTGGGTGCACCGTTTGCCTTGAGCGAAACGGTAACAGTTGCGCCACCTGCCGTCATCTGCAATGCACTGAATTCGTGAATCGATATTAAGGAGAACCGCAATGGCTGAATCGAAAAGACCCAATATCGTATTTGTCTTCGCCGACGATTGGGGGTGGGGTGACTTGAGTTGCTACGGCCACCAGTTTGTAAAAACGCCAAATCTGGATCGGCTCGCTTCGCAGGGCATTCTCTTCTCACAATTCTATGTTTGCTCGGGTGTGTGCTCACCCAGCCGGGCAGCGGTCATGACGGGTCGATTTCCTGCCCACTGGGGCATACATGGCCATTTTGCCCGTCACGAGCAGAACGCCCTACGCGGCATGCCAGACTGGTTGGATCCCGATGCAACGACCATCACGGGTCTCCTGCAACAAAGTGGCTATGCTGTTGGCCACTTTGGCAAGTGGCACCTGGGAAGTGGCGAAGAAGCACCTAATACCACGGCTTATGGAATTGACGAATCCAAAACATTCAATGCGGTCGGACCCCCCATTGAGATTCCCGAAGGCAGATCTCAATCTACAGAGGTAATTATAGATGAAACCATATCCTTCATCGAAAGACATCAGGATGAGCCTTTCTTTGTTCAAGCGTGGTTGCTTGACACCCACGCCACTCTGGATCCTACAGAGGAGCAGATGGAACCCTATATGAATCTTACCGCTCAGGGCCTGGAAGACAAACACAAAGGTGCACTACGCATCTACTATTCTGTCGTTACCAACGCAGATTACCACATTGGACGGCTCATGGATCGGCTGGATCAACTGGGCCTTTCCGACAACACGATTGTCATCTTCTCAGCTGATAACGGCCCTGAGGATATCCACGTCCGAAATGCGTCACACAGTGGCGTCGGTTCTTCTGGTCCCTTTCGAGGTCGTAAAAGAAGCCTCTACGAAGGCGGTGTGCGAACCCCTTTCATTCTTCGGTGGCCAGGCAGTGGCGGACCAAAAGGCAAAGTTGACAACACGACGCCCTTATGTGCCGTAGATCTGTTGCCTACTTTTTGTTCCATCGCTGGCATAGACATTCCAGACAACATTGGTCTGCAGGGCGAGGATATGACAGCCGCCTTTCGAGGTAACTCGGTAGATCGCACGACGCCGTTGATGTGGGAGTGGCGATTTCGAGTTCACGGCCATTGCCTTCACAAAAGCCCGATCCTTTCAATCCGCGAGGGTGACTGGAAGCTGCTTCTCAACCCGGACAGAAGTCGTGTCGAGCTGTACAACATTCCTGCAGATCCGATGGAACTCGTCAATCACGCCAAATTTGAAGAGCCCCTGGTCAAGCAGATGTCAGAGCAGGTCATGGATTGGCAAGCCACACTGCCGGAAGGCCCCATCGATGATGATGCTGGATCCAACGCTTACCCGTGGCCCGGGACAATTTTCGAAAAATAAAATGACTGTAGAAACAAAGATTATCGACTAAAAAGCTCAAAGAGCGCATCAGGGGAGTCATTATGCAGTCACAAAACAAACCCAACATCATCGATCAGATGGGGGCGAAGTGGCTGGAAGCGGCCCTGAACGGCATCTGCGACCTGCCGAACCTGAAACGCCTCCAGAGCATGGGCGTAACCTTCACCAATGCATTTTCCAACAACCCGGTCTGCTGTCCGGCTCGGGCGGGCATTGCCACGGGACTCACCAGCCGAGGCCACGGTCTGCTCTCCAATGGCTACCGACTCAATCCCGACATCCCCACCTTTATGAAGACATTGCAGATGGCCGGGTGGCGAACCGGCGCGTTTGGCAAGATCCATTTCTATCCCTTTGACTCAGAATACTACCCGTACCCGGACTACACGGCTGGGATGTGGTACACAACACCGAAGACAACCGGACCGGCGAGTGGCACGACTGGATCGAAGTGGATCGCTGAGGATGCTGCCGCACTCAAGGAATGATCATTATGGCCACAAAACCAAATTTTCTCATCATTGTTACAGACGATCAGGGGTATGGAGATGCGGGTTGTTATTGGGATACAGAGGTCGATACACCAACGATGGATGCGATTGCAAAAAATGGGGTGCGTTTTACACAGTTGAGGGTCAATCCACTTTGTGCGCCAACGCGTGCATCTCTTTTTTCTGGGCAGTATTCTTTGGAATGCGGCATGTGGCGTGGCCCATCACTGCCGGGGCAGAAAACAGATACGTTGCCAAGGCGCATTCATGATGATGTAAAACTTTTACCCGAGTTTTTGAAGGAAGCAGGATATAAAACTGGCATGTTTGGCAAGTGGCATTTGGGATATGATGCACCCAATGTGCCCAATGAACGCGGTTTTGAAGAATTTGTCGGATTTTTGGGTGGTGCACACCCCTATTGGCCTTTTGATGGTAGTCGCCTTTTGCACAATGACCAGCCCATGGTGCATGAAGATCATTTGACGGATGTGTTTACTGGTTATGCGATTGACTTTATTCGGAAACATCGTGATAAGCCGTTTTTTTGTTATGTGCCTTACAATGCTGTGCATGGTCCCTTGTGGCGAGAACAGGCACCCAAAACATCGGGCAAAGCCGAGTGGTTAAAAAAGTATGAAGATCGCGGTATTGAGTTCCCCAAGCGCGACTATTGTGCGGTGCTGGATCATATGGATGATGGTGTGGGTAAAATCATGGCGACATTGCATGAGTTGGCTATCGTAGATAACACACTTGTCATCTACTTGAGCGATAATGGTGCAATGATTGATAAATTTCCAGGCAATAATGGCCCTTTACGCGGGCAAAAAGGAATGACATATGAAGGTGGAATCCGCGTGCCTGCGGTGATGCAGTGGCCGGGTGTTATTCCCAAAGGGATGGTATCTGATGCAGGTGCTGTGCATTTTGATTTGTTTGCCACTGTGCTGGATGCGGCTGGCATTGAGATTCCCAAAATGAATGGACAGCATCCAGTTCATGGAGTGAGTTTGCTTGCGCATTTGAGATCACATGGGCAAGAAGATTTGCCAGGGCGGTATGTGTTTTGGGATTTGTTTGGGAAAATGGGAGCGGTAAAAGACGATTGGAAACTGGTTGGTACAGGCCCTAATCATCGCGGGCAATTTGCCGAGGCTATTCCGGTTATTGAAGAATTGCAATTTGAATTGTACAAGCTCGATCAGGATATTGGCGAAGCCAATGATTTGGCCAGTCAATATCCTGATATTTATAACGATCTTAAAAGCCAACTCATTGACTGGTTTCAACGGGCGAAAGGATCGTGATGATGGGTGATAACAACAGCGGTTCCTACCCGAATATCGTGATCAGCCCTTTTACACATCCACAGAGACAGGATAAGAGATGAAAAGCATTAATGCCTGGGAACTGTACGCGACCTGGTCTAAGGAAGTCGATGGAGATCGAAAAACAGGTTATGATAAGGAGTGATTTTATGGGGCAGACGCTTTTTGTTTCATCTAAAGGTGACGATAGAAATTCTGGCACCGAAGAACAACCTCTTGCTACGCTAAAACGGGCGCAAGAGGTTGTTCGTGCATGCAAACAAAACGGGCCGATAACAGTGTGTTTGAGACAGGGAACTTACTATTTGAACGAGACGCTCATTTTTGGTGCAGAAGATTCTGGGACGAAAGATGCGCCCATTGTTTATCGGGCTTATGAGGACGAAGAGGTTGTTGTTAGTGGGGCAGAGTCTGTGAACTTGATTTGGGAAAACGCCGGAGATGGGCTGGTGAAGGCTAAGGTGCCTGAGGGCTTGGATTTTGATCAGCTTTTTATCAATGGTGAAAAGATGGTTCGCTGTCGCTATCCAAATGCTGATCCGCGAGATGGGTTTTTTGATGGCAGCATTCGATGGGTTTCGCCAGAGACCTCTCAAGATGCCATTGATTCGGCGCGCTTAAAAGGATATGCCAATCCGGTGGGTGCTTTTGTACACGGGATGATGTCGATGGGGTGGGGTACATTGCACTTTCGTATTTTGGAAAAAGATCCAGATGGGGTTTACACCTTTGAGTACGAGAAGGATCGGAAGGTAGAAGGTGGGTGGCAAAACAGTGGGCGAAGAACCAATCCGTATGATGTGTTGGCTGAAGGGCGGATGTTTATTGAAAACGTGTTTGAAGAATTGGACGCGCCTAAAGAATGGTTTTTAGATCGAGAAACTCATACACTGTATTTCAAGCCTGAAGAAGGACAGACTCTTGACGATGCCACAGTGGAAGCTGTGGTGCTGAGGCATTTGTTTGAGTTTCGAGGGTCGGAGGACAACCCCGTTTGTTATATCACTCTGGATGGGCTGACACTGACCCATACGTCTTACACGTTTATGGAAACGGATGTCATACCAAGTGGTGGAGATTGGAAGGTGTATCGGGGAGGCGCTGTTGTTTTTGAAGGCGCTGAATTGTGCACCGTTCAAAATTGCTCGTTTGAGCGCATAGGTGGGAATGGGGTTTTTATTCAAGATTATAGTCGGGACGTCACTGTGAGCGGGTGTCGGTTTGTAAAGACGGGTGCGAGTGCTGTTTTACTTGAGGGAAATAATTCTGCCGTGAGGTCGCGATGGGCACATTGGTGGGGGTGGCCTGAAGGTATGCGGGGTGAAACACCGATGGTAAATGGCAGGCCATTTGAGAATGAGAGTATGGCAAAGTTGCCGTCTGAAATGCTGGATGAAGGACAGGAGTTGGTCGATTTAGAAGCAGGGCCTCAGAACAATAATTATCCGGCCCGGTGTGTGATTCACGACAATTTGATGACGCAGTTGGGCAGTGTAGAGAAACAGATTGCCGGTGTGTTCATTTCTAAGGCCAAAGAGATTACAGTCAGTCATAATAGTATTTACGATGTGCCGCGTGCTGCGATCAATGTGAACGATGGATGTTGGGGTGGACATGTGATTGAATGGAACGATATTTTTGATACGTCAATGACCACGCGAGAACACGGAGCTTATAATTCGTGGGGACGGGATCGGTACTGGATGAAGCTAAAGGGCGAGGCAACACCTGAAGAATTCGCCCGCATGCGCACGATGGCGAAGCTGGATTGTGTCGATCCAATTGCTTTGCGCCACAATCGGATTCAATGTGCGCATGGATACGATATTGATTTAGACGATGGGTCTGGGCATTATCACATTTATGGCAATTTGTGCTTGCAAGGTGGTATCAAGTTGCGTGAAGGCTTTTTTCGAACTGTAGAGAACAATATTTCTACCTTATTCAGCCCACACGTTTGGTATCCCAATAGCGGCGATGTGGTTCGGCGAAATATTCTTGTTCGTCGAGAAGCTTATTCACCGCGTGGAATGGGAATGGCGGGTTGCCAGGGCGAAGATAATTTGGTGGATGAAAATCTGTTTGCGGTTTATGAGCCTCCGGAAGATCACAGGGCGTTGGGTCTGGACGTGCATTCGAAAACATGTGATCCAGGTTTTTACAATCCATCATCTGGAGATTATCGGGCGAAATTTGGATCTGAGGTCGGATTTGAAAATTTCCCTATGGATCAATTTGGTGTGCAAGATTCGAGGTTCAAATCTGACGTGCGCATCTGGTCTGGTCTGGGGCAAGCGTTTGATAAAAACGCTGAGTTTTGGGGCACCTATGTCAATGCTGATCTGTATGACTGGATGGGGGCGACCTTGCGTAGTCTGGTAAATTATGGTAGGGAATCTGCGGTGATTGGGGCTGTGGAATTAGAGCACAATGATGGTGTTTTGGTAATTGATGTTCCAGCAGAGTCAGAAGCCGCTCAGGTAGGGTTATTGGGCGATACTGTAATTTTGTCTGTGGACAATGCGAAGGTGAGAAATATTGAGGATTTGCAGCACATGCTATCCATAGGTGGTGGTGTTACAATTCAGTTTTTGGGCGACGAAGGTATGCGAGAGATATCTTTTATGCCGAACAATATTCCCGAGTTAAAAAAAGACTGAAGGACAAACATTTCAACTCGCCTACAAAACTGTTACACATCTACAGAGACTGGAAAGGAGTCAACCTATGCAACCAGTCCATCCAATGAGCGACGAGGAATTGGACGCACACGTAGCCGACCTGCAAGAAAACGGTTATGTCATCCTGCGGGAGCAAATCGCACCCGGGTATCTCGACCCTCTTCGGGATATCGCCCAGCGTGCTGCGGATGATTACATCGCCGAGTGGCGAGGGGGGATGAAGTTGCCAGAAGTGCGCATTCTCGATGGAAACGGGAAACGCAACTTCACAATCAATCCAAATGCCCGCATCTGTTATATGTGGGGCGAAGCGGCCATAGAGCTTCTCGACCACGATACCGTTCACGCGATCTGCGAACGTGCTATGGGTACTTACTATTTATTAGATCTCATTGCTAATACTGTGCGCTATCATCCGGATGCGCGGCAGGGACGCTTCCATCGCGACTTCAGACCCGGCCTCACGGAAGAAGGTATGCACAACGGTCTGTGGTTCTTTTTTATACTTGACGGCTATTCAGAGAAAAATGGCGGTACAAAAGTGATTCCGCGCACCCATTGCTTTAAAGCCGATGAACCCGAGATCATGGATCCCGAGCCGGATTCAGACAGCAACAAGATTCAGGCGACTGGCGATCCGGGTGATCTACTCATTGTAAACGCGGGGGGGCTACATTGCCCTGGCGTAAATCAGACGCCTGATCCCCGGCGCACCCTGAACATCCGCGTTGTTCCAAAAAGCGAGCGACTGTTCTGCAATGCCTGGGAATTGGCCGGGCCTGAACTGCAAGCGAAAGCCAGTGAAAGGGTTAAGCGTTTTATGCAGCCGCCCGCCGACCTTGTTGCCGAACTGCGAACCGACTGGCGCGTGACGCCTCGTCGGGAAAAATCATAAACGGAGGAATATCATGCAGTATAGAACGCTTGGGAAAACTGGGTGGAATGTAAGCGCTGTCTCCATGGGATGCTGGGGCATCGGCGGACAGTGGGGCCCGGTTGAAGAAAAACAGGCCCTCGACACCATCAACGCTGCCCTTGATGCGGGCGTTAATTTGTTTGATACCGCGGATGGCTACGGTTGTGGTCAGAGTGAAATCTACACAGGCAAAGCGCTGAAAAGCAAGCGATCTGAGGTCTATATCGCGACAAAGGTTGGCAACTGGGGACGCCGTCAGGGAGATCCTCTCGGGTACAAGACGATATACAGCATCATAAATTGTTGTCACGCAAGCCTTTACCGGCTCAATACAGACTATATCGATCTGTATCAGTGTCACATCGGAACCCCGGAACATCCCGAAATCTTTGTCGAAGCCTTTGAGTTGTTAAAGAAAGAGGGAAAGATCCGTCACTACGCGATATCCACCAACGATCTGGATTCGCTCAAAGCGCTCAACTCAGAGGGCGCATGCGCATCGTGTCAGATCAACTACTCACTCTTTAACCGGAGGCCTGAGAATGACATCCTCCCCCACTGTCTGGACAACAATATCGGGGTATTACTGCGAGGACCAATAGCTCAGGGTCTTTTGGCGGATAAATTTACCGCAGATACAAGGTTTGAAGACATGGTTCGAGATCACTGGAACCCAGGAGAAAGTCAACGCGATGATTTCCTCGCCAAACTCGACAAGGTTGCGGCACTGCGCGAGTTAGTACCCGAAGGCATGAACATGGTTGATTTCGCGCTCAGGTTCACCCTCGCCAATCCTGCCGTTACCTGCCCCATTCCCGGAATGAAGACACCCGAGCAGGCAAAACAGAACGCTGCCGCTGCCGATGGGGAACTCGATAAAGCCACCCTGGACAAGATAGACACGATCTGCCCGTCCGGAAAATCAGCATAGAGAAATCATTATGCAGTCACAAAACAAACCCAACGTCATCCTTTTCATGGTCGATCAGTTGTCGGCCAGGTGGCTCGAAGTGGCTCGGGACAGAGGAATCTGCGCCCTGCCGAACCTGGACTGGCTGCGTGAAAACGGCACGTTCTTTACCTGGACATTCTCCAGCAATCCAGTATGCTCACCTACCCGGGCAACGATTGCCACCGGGCTTTGTTCAAGAGCACACGGTCTGATCATGAACGGATACGCGCTCAACCCTGAGATTCCGACCTTTATGCAAGCGCTGCAAAAGAAAGGATGGCGGACTGGCGCTTTCGGAAAGCTGCACCTCAGGCCGCATCACGAAAGCCTCGTACACGACTACCACCCCTATGGTTTCGATGTCGTACACGGCACTGAGGATGACCGCGCCGGCGAGTGGCTCGACTGGGTCAAAGAGGCGCATCCTGAACATTATGAAGCGGCCCTTTCAACGGCCTGGCCCGCTGTTCCAGGTTACGCCGAATACGGTCCCGACGGCGTCGATCTGAGACCGGCCATACGCGCCGCTAAAGAGCGTCATCCACACCCCACCGAGGCGTGGCCCCAGAACTCTCCCAAAGCCTATACGCTGCCGTTTCCCGAGGAGGTATCGCAGTCATCGTGGATAACTGCAAGGGCGCTGGATTTCATCCGCGATACCGGTTCGGATCAGTCTTTCTTTGCCCATATCAGCTATGTAGCGCCCCACGGCCCGTTTTGTCCCCCAGCCGAATTCATGGACCGCGTCAACCCGGAGAAAATCCCTGCTCCTGTCCCGGCTGATTGGCTCAACGATCCGGATGCGCCCGAATACTTTCTGAAAATGGCGCGGGTATTGCACGGCGAGAGCGACGACCGACCATCCTGGATGAAAGATATGGCTGTTACACCCGGTTCGGATGGACAGCCCCCCTTGATACCGGATCTCAGCCACGAGCGTCATTGCTACTTTGCCGACATTACCCACCTGGACGAACAACTGGGTCGGGTCAGGAGGGCTTTGCAAGACGCCGGGCGTCTTGACAGCACGTACATCATTTTTGTGTCTGATCACGGTGAATTTCTCGGTGATCACGGCTTCTGGCAAAAACAGGAACGCCACTACGACGGCGGTATTCGGGTGCCACTGATCATTGCTGGTCCCGGCCTGCAGAAGAACGCCATATGCCAGGAAATCGTGCAACTGGAAGACATCTGCCCCACCATTCTCGAAATGACCGGCGTGCCCCTGCCTCACCTACGCTTTCGCCATTTTGGTGGCCGCCTGGACGACAGGGCGCCAGCAATTTCAGGAAGGTCATTAGTCGAGCTTTGTCGTGGAGAGGTGCCGGACGATTGGCGGGAGGAGGCGTATGTTGAATCTTTTCCATGCTTCGGTCCAGGGACTCTGGGAGCCTGGGCGCGCACCGTACGCACATCCAGATACCGATACACGTTTTATCCTGATGGACACGGCGAGCAGCTATTCGACCTCGAGACGGATCCACACGAGCAGAAGAATCTCATCAACGATCCGGAGCATGCCTCTTTACGCCGCGAGTTGAAAGATCGCCTGATGGAACAGATTATCCGTCAGGATTATCCCGTTTCTCCACGTGATCTGTTCTGGTTTGGTATTCATTAAAAAAATTTTACAAAAAAGTGACTTATCGATGAACCCAAACAACAAACCCAACATCATCTTCTTCATGGTCGATCAGATGGGGGCAAAGTGGTTGGAAGCGGCCCTGAACGGCATCTGTGACCTGCCGAACCTGAAACGTCTCCAGAGCATGGGCGTGACCTTCACCAATGCGTTTTCCAACAACCCGGTCTGCTGTCCGGCTCGGGCGGGCATTGCCACGGGACTCACCAGCCGCGGCCACGGTCTGCTCTCCAATGGCTACCGGCTCAATCCCGACATCCCCACCTTCATGAAGACATTGCAGATGGCCGGATGGCGAACCGGCGCGTTTGGTAAGATCCACTTCTATCCCTTTGACTCGGAATACTACCCATACCCGGACTACCGGGAATATGGCTGGGATGTGGTGCACAACACCGAGGACAACCGGACTGGCGAGTGGCACGACTGGATCGAAAAGGAGCATCCCGAACACTATGATGCAATCATGTCAACCCCGGCGAACTGGAATTCTCAGTTGCCTTATTACGATTCGTATGGCGAGCGGAAGGTCAACCTGACCGAAAGGATGCGCCGGGCAAAGAAGAAAATGGCATGGGCTAAACGCGATGACGGAGGGAACAAAACCCGAACCGAAGGCTACTACCCCCTGCCCTTCCCTGAAGAGATTTCTCAGACCAACTGGATTACGGAACAGGCCCTGAATTTCATCGATGAAACGCCCGCCGATCAACCTCTATACACCCACATCAGCTATGTGCAGCCCCACCCCCCGTTTCATCCACCTGCGCGATTCCTGGAGATGGTCAACGAGGATCTCATCCCCGACCCTGTCGGTTACGGCACGGACCACTGGAATGGACCTGACAGGATCCCCAACTGGCGCTACTACCGCAAGCTCTACTTCGCCGATTTTATCCACATCGACGAACAGATCGGCCGCATCCTGGAACGATTGGAACAGGTCGGCAGGATGGAGAATAGCTACTTCATCTTCGTCTCCGATCACGGCGAAATGCTCATGGACCACAATCTGGGTGGAAAATCCGCCAGACACTACGACGCCGTCATCCGCATCCCGCTGATTGTAGCCGGACCAGGCCTGAAGCAGGGTAGCACTTGCGACCTCTTCGTACAGCACGAGGACATCTGTCCTACCGTGTTGGATATGCACGAAACGCTTCTGGAACAGCACCCGAGGCCCCTGTCGCGGCGTGGAGTTGGCGATGGCCATCCGCTATGTGCCGGCCGTTCGCTGATGCCTCTGTGCAAGGGAAAGCGGGTTTCGGACTGGCGGCAGTCGGCATTCTCCGAGTCATTCGGCGGCCTGTGCGAGTCGCCCTTCCATGAAGGGATCATGAAGTTTCCCTGGAAAGAGACACTGCGAAACCGTGAGTTCCGCTACTCGATCACGCCGGGGCGCGATGACGGGGAAGAACTCTTCGATCTCACCAGAGATTCCAGCGAACTGGTCAACGTCGTGCATGATCCGGCGTATCAGCAGGCGCGTCAGCAACTGATGAAGGAAATGATGCACCGCGTCATGCTCCAGGAATTCCCGCTACCACCGCGTGACCTGGTGGTGATCGGAGCCCATTAGAAGTACAGATTCGCGCAACAAACCCATTGAAAACTAAATCACCAGGAGACTGAAAATGCGAGAAGATATCAAATCTCTCCAGGAACATCTTGACGAATTCAAAACAGTTGGATTTACACTTTTCCCAAAGATGCTGGACGATGTCTGGGTCAAAGCCATGCGGGATTCATTTGAAGAAATCGGTGATCGCATCCCCACTCCCGATGGCAGCCGGCCCCAGGTCTTTGTCGATGTGTTAGAACACAAACCCGATCTCATTCTCTCAGCCTTGTCAAATAAGCGCCTCCTGGACTTTGCTGAAATGATCGTCGGACCTCATGTCCAACTCGAATCCATCACATACCGGCGCACGGCACCACAGGACCCAAACACAAACCCGGTACTGGGTTTTCACCGGGACATGTTTGCCGAGTTTCCTCAAGAAGGCATCTACCATAGACCTTTACTCTTCAATGCCCTGAGCTATTTACAGGATCTCGATGATGAAATTGGCCCCCTGCGAATTATTCCAGGTTCTCACATGAAAGCCCTGACTTTAACACAAGAAGAAAGAAAGCAACCCCATCCCGACGAAGTGATCCTTTATCCCAAATCTGGAGATATCGCCGTATTTCACAATGCTATCGTACACTCGGGAACAGCCAATTACTCAAAGGAATACCGATACCTTTTCTTTTTAACGATGAATCACTCCTGGCTCAAACACAGAGCCAATTATTCTGGGCCGATTTCTGAGGCTGTCAAAGCGCGAGCGCGAGCGACTGGAGATCGTCGATTGCTGCGTCTATTGGGCGAAGATGCAAATGTATTTCGGCGAGCCAACAGTGGATTTATGCAACCAGATGAGCTGATGTGGGAACAGTGGAGTGCTGAAGACGCTGCTGACCTCAAAAATTAATCAAAGAAGGTTTTTATGAACACAACTCCAACCGTCTGCATTGCCGGTGTTAACGACGAACCCAGTCCATCGTGGGATCTGGACGAAGGTTTGGATGTGCTTGATGAACTTGGCATCAAATTTATTGAACTGCGTGCGGCCTATGGTGAAATGGTTGACCAGATGAATGACGACACGTTCGTCCGTGTCGCAGACCGTGTCAAAGAACGGGGTTTTACCGTCACCACTTATCTCGGTCAGGTGGGTCGCACAGTACCCGACGAAGCCAATCGCGCACAGGACATATCGCACATCACCCGCGCCGTTCAACGTGCCGACTACGTTGGCACAATCCAACTGCGCACGATGGGATATAAAAAAGGCGACGCAGGAACCGACTGGTTTGCAATCGCCATTGAAATGTACACCGCAATGACCGAAATAGCTGCCGCGGAAAATAAAATCCTTATACTCGAAAATCCACCCAATAAAACGTCCGCCGTCTGCACCGCCTCCGAATGTTTAAGAGCACTTCAAGCTGTTAATTCCCCGAATTTCCGACTCAACTTTGACCCCGGCAACTTTGGTGCACACGGCGAAGTTGGAATCGACATTTTTGAAAAATTGAAAAATTACATCACCAATGTCCACGTCAAAGACATTCGAGAACCTGGCGACACCAGCACCTACTGCATTGCTGGCGACGGAAAATGCGGATATCCCGAAATCTTCAAACGCCTTTGCCAAATGAACTACTCAGGCTGTATCACCGTAGAGCCGCACTTGCTTCATTCTCAGAAATTCCACGTCTCCGGCCGAGAGAACTACATTAAAGCCGCCAACCGAATCATACACCTTCTCGAAGAAGCCGGTTTTGCTGTGCAGAGAAGTTAATCACCCGTATGCTGCGACCAAACGACATAAAAAATGTAATCGTCTTCCTACTTGTCCTTTTTGCCGCTCCGGTTTGGTGTTTTGCCGATATCAAATTGGATAAGGACGGCAACTACGTCGAGTTTACTTATGCCACGATGTCCGATGGTGTAAAGATCGCTGTAGCTGTAGGGTACCCAAAAGGATTCGATCCGCAGGATCAGATTCAAAAGTGGCCGGCCATCCTGGAGATGAGCGGTTATCCTCAAGCGAGCCGGCCGGTATATAGAAGCGATCGCTACGGGGAGCGCTACATCACTGTGAGTGCGTCGCTGCGCGGGACTGGCGCTTCGGGTGGGGCGTTTGCCGCCTTTAGCGAACGCAATATCAAGGACGGATACGAGATTATCGAAAATTGGATCGTCAAGCAGCCCTGGTCAAACGGAAAAGTAGGGATCCATGGGCACTCCTGGTCGGGAATCACAGGATTTCTGACAATCCGCCTGCTGCCGGCGACCTGATGGGGATCTATGTACAGCCTAATAATTCCGATGAGTGATGAATCTTGCAAAGGAGAACGTATATGAGTCCGGCGAGCAGAGAATCCGTTCAGACCGCTGGAGCGACAACACCTGACCCGCCGAAGTCCACCACTGGAGCAGTCGAGATCCAGGGATTTGAGGAAGCGGTAACCGATACAGAGGCCGCAAAGAACTGGCAACCTGTTTCCGACCGAAAAATCCGGGTAGGCATCGCAGGCTACGGCGTCTGTAGTTTCGGCGCGAAATTCCATTTTCAGGACCACCCAAATGTGACAGTCGCTGCCGTTGCCGATCTGGATGCCGATAAGTGTGCCGAACTTTCAAAGTTATGCCGCTGCGAGACGACGTATTCCTCGTGTGAAGAGATGATCCATGACGATTCGCTCGAGGCCGTCTTTATTGCCACCGATGCGCCGAGCCACGCCCGGCGCCATCGAAGCGCTCAAGGCTGGCAAGCATGTCGCTTCGGCTGTCCCGGCTGTGTTTGGATCCCTGGAGGATGCCGATGCGCTCTTTGAGACCGTCAAGACGACAGGTCGCAAGTATATGATGTTTGAAACGTCCTATTTTCATCATGACCTCTATTGCATGCGGGAGATGTACAGGGCCGGAGACCTGGGTAAGGTTATCTACGCCGAAGGCGAATACTGGCACTACTTTGGCACGCCGCTATCTGCGCATAGGGGGTGGCGAACGGGCTTGCCCCCGCAGTGGTATCCCACACATTCGAATGCTTACTATGTGGGGGTGACCGGTGGCAGCTTCACCGAGGTTTCATGCATGGGCATACCAAGCTCAATCGATCACCTGAAGCCAGAGAACAATGAATTTCAAAACCCGTTTGGAACTGAAATCGCCCTGTTTCGCACCAGCGAAGGCGGCATGGCCCGCATGGCGGTCAGTTGGGATACGCCGGGGCAGGGTGGGGAAAGAGGCCGGATACGCACGCAAAAGGGGACCTATTACGGCGAGTTTCGAAGTGGCCAGAAGGATCAGGTGCCGCCAGCCATCACTCGTCCACCGCTTCCTCCAGGGGTCGGTGCCGGTGGCCATGGAGGTTCCCACGGTTATCTGATGAGCGAGTTCGTCGAGGCGATTCTGCTGGATCGCGACCCCCTTATAGACATTGCTCAATCCCTGAATATGACGGTCGGCGGCATCGTCGCCCACGAGTCGGCACTTAAGAACGGTGAATTGATGAAGATCCCGCAATACGTTCTGTAAATCAAGGAGGAAGGAGATCATTCTGACCAACAAAAAAATACCACAACTCAGAATGATTATTCCAGACATTTCGGCCTGGCAACTGGACTGGGAATTACCGGTCCCCGTTCACCAGCTTGACAAAGTCTCCCGGCTGGAGCGCAAGCCCGGGCGATAGGTGCAGAGCATCGCCCATCGGATCCGGATCCGCCTCTGTGTAGGGATAGGCGATGGTTGCGCCATCTTCGTGCTCGGCCAAGAAGGAGACCGTCTCTCCGTCGCTCTGATCGGAAAGCTGCCAGCCCGACAACTGGTCGGCAAATGTCTCGAGCGAATCGCTCTCCTCGGGAACCTGAACTTCGACGTAGAGCAGAGCGACGAGCGGGTTATCTTCCTGCTGCACATCCTCTCCCCCGTGGAGTCTGACTCGCAAGCGCAGTTCACCGTCTTCGCCATAGGCCAGCGTCGCGCGGCTACGAATCGCTTGACCGTCACAGTCTAGCAGCAGGACGACAACACCCAGGTAGATATCTCCATAGGAAACAGCCACGGATTGCCCTGGCAAAAGGCTCACGGGTTTTCCGCCCCAATCCACATTGCCAATGCGAACGGACTCGATCTGATCCCTCAGTCCGAACAGGACGCGAGGTTCACAAATGAACGTAGGATCGTCCAGAAACTTACTTCGCTGCTCCTCCTGCAGATCGTAGTACAGTCTGCCGACCACCTGACTGCCGTTCTGACGCGACAGGAATGTGGCGCACGGCTGATGCGTAAAGGATTCGTCCGGAAGGAATGGGACACTGGGTCGCAGGGCCTTGCTGTTCCGGACCAGCAGGATATACGACGGAGGCGAGTGGCCGCCCACAGATTGTAAACTCTGAGATGCCAGCCCGTAAGCCTGCGTAATGACGTGGGTCCGACGACTACCCAGCGAGATTCCCCGATCGAGTATTTCGGCTCCATCCGCCATCTCGTTCGCCAGGGACCGAACAGGTTCCGGCGGTACGTAGTCGAACAGGCTCGGCATCAGGACCGCAAGCTCGGCCGGAGCAGGGGTGCCAAATTTAACGTGGGCATACGAAGCAGCCCCGATTGAACCGTTCAGCACATCTCCCTGGTAAGCCCTTGCGGCAGCACCCGCCAGAAATCCACCGGGCATCAGGTTGAGCGCCATCTGATAGGTGATCAAATCCATGGTGCGCCGCAGCCTGTCTTTGAACTCGCCATCTGGCGTGTAAGCCCACGCCGCTTCCATACCTGATAGCGTGACGGGTGTGTACGTCGGGCTATTGAATTCGTGGAAGCCGTCCTCCGAAGTGCCTTCGACCCAGGTGTTGAAGTCGGCCACCGCTTCGGCGTGGATCGATGGATCGTCCAGCACACGGGCAAGACTGACCAGGCCGCCGAGGTTGAGAAAGTAGATGTTGGTGTACTGCCATCGGACTTTGTGGTCACGGATGCCGAGCAACGCGTTTGGAAAGGCGCGCTCGAGCGCAGCCTTCGTGTCATCCTCCAGCTTGTCCTGGAAGTTGACGTACGTGAAGACCAGGCCGATCGTGAGGAAGGAAACGGCGTTCTTGTCTTTAACCCGGTCCCAGTGGGTCATCCAGAAGAAATTGCCGAAGGTCTCGGACTTCGGTCGCAGGTCCTGGTGGTCCAGGATTCGGCGAATGATACGGTTGGCCTCACCGGCATCGTCCGTCCCGTAGGTGCGGTCGTCGGACAGCAGCAGGAGGATGGCGTAGTCCAGGGATTGCTGGGCGACGGTGTGGCCGTTGAAACGGGGAAAGAACGGATTCCAGCGGACGATGAGCGCAGCATCCGTGTCGTACGCCATGTCAAATGCCTTCCGCATACGATCCCTAAGGATCGCATCACGCTGGTGCTGTTTGCGGAGTTCTGTATCCGCTACCATAGTTGACCTCCTCAATGGCTGAAGACGGCTCATTGAAGATAAGCTCGATGGCGTTGACTACCAACTGACTTTTGACGAGCCTGCTGCCATGTTTTTGATCCATCGTGCAACCGGCATATTTTTTGAACAAAAGCTCGCATAATTAGGTATAATATCCCTGATAACCGAAAGGATTGAGACATGACGAATGAGCAGGCGCTGACAAAGCGGCGGGAGTTGGTCGAATCGGGCTATACCATCGTACCTGGTGTGATGGATACGGATCTGCTGCACAGGCTCAGGACATGGTCCGACCGCATCTTCGAACGCGTGACAGTTCCCCACAAAATCCGGTACCAGGGCAGCGATATCTTCGTCAACACGGAACGCCGATGGCGTGAGGGAACGCCGACAGCCGAGAATCGGTTTCCCGATCCGATCGCCGCGGAGATTATCGATCAGCCTGCGCAACTCAAAGCCTGCCGACAAATTGGGCTCGAGAATCTCGTATCGGACGACACCGTGATCATCCTGTCCAAGCCCGGATATGGTCCGCCCCTCTACTGGCATCAGGACTTCATGAAATGGCAGAGCCCCGAGGCCGCGACGCCCTGGCCGATACGCATCTTCTTGTCCTACTACCTGACGGACACCACGCGCGAGAATGGATGCCTGCGCATGATCCCCGGCAGCCATCGGAAACGCCACGAACTGCACGACATCCTGCCCAAAGCTCACGGATCGGAGATCCAGGCAATCGACGACCTGACGCATCCCGCGTTTGCAGACTACCCCGAGGCGATAGACATCCCCTTAAACGCCGGAGATCTGGTCATCGCAGATGCGCGTGTCCTCCACGGCGCGTGGCCCAACCAGACAGCTGAACGCCGAACGCTGCTCCTTGCCTGGCACGACGTCTTTTCCTTTCCCAATCCGCCCAGTTGGTGGGACGGTGACGTACCCGAAGAGGTTCGGAATGCGAATCCCTCGAGCGAATACGAGAAATCCCACGAATTCAGGACACCCTCGCACTACCTCACCTGACGCTTCTATGAGGACACAATAAAGAAAGATCACATGGCATACGTCATACTTATCGCAGAAGGAGATGCATCCGACGCGCTTCAATCGACCTGGAGCGAAAAATCGGAGCGCCTCCAAACCCACACACAGTCACCGGGCGCCCTGGTACTCTACGACACCAACCTCGCCCGCGAATTCGTGCGAGATGTGAAAAACCGCATCGACAGCGGCAAACTCGTCGTTTTCCGCTGCGACGAACCACACGAAACCGTAGAGTCGGGAGCGTCCGCATGATCGACTATCCCCCACTCGACACGAGCGCGCCGACTTTTCCATCCGAGGCCGACCTCGTTCACCTGATGTGTCGGCACGTGCCATACATCGAGCAGTACTGGGTCGATGAGGACGAGAAACACGGCTACTTCGGCTCCCTCGATGAGAACGCGTTTCAACCCCCGGGCGGACCGATCAACGAAATGATCATCCGATCCCTGGGCGATGAACTTCGAGGGTACGCAGCCCTCCATCAAAGCGCGTTCTTCGATCCGTCGCTCGCCGGAATCGAGAAACCCATCCTGCTCGACCGATTAAACCGATGTCTCCGCTGGATCTGCGCGCATCACCTGAGCGGATCGCGACGGACAGAACCGCTCGAATGGAATGGTCAGTGGGGCGACGACTGGGAATCGTCCCTCTGGATCGCGGACATCGCAATGGCAGCCAACCACGTTGCGGACGAACTGGAGCCGGACGTGCTCGAAGCCGTCCATCGCGTACTCGCCTTTGAAGCGGACCGATTTCTCGGCGTCGATCCCCCGGACGGACGCTGGCACGACACGAAGGAGGAGGAAAACGCTTGGGACAGCTATCTTCTCGCCTGGGCGCATTGCCTCCTACCCGACCATTCCCACGCGGACGAATGGCTCTACCGGGGCAAGCTATTCGCCATCAACACCTTTACCACCGACCTCGATCGGGTCGATACGCGACTCTTCGACGGTAGGCCGCTGAAAGACTGGATCTGCACGCAAACGTCCCACCCCGACCTCACCGTGGAAAACCACGGCTCCTTCCATCCGGGGTACCTCGCCTGTGGCGTCCTCCTGATGATGGGGCGCCTCGCCTTCACACTGACGGGCAAGACACCTCCCCCCCACTACCTGCACCGCGTCCACGATGCCTGGAAGGTGCTGAGGCGATTCTTCCTCTACAACGGATTTACGGCCTACCCATCCGGTCAGGACTGGACCTACCACGAATCCGACATCAACTACCAGCACGCCGTCATGTTCGAGGAATTCGGCGACCGATTTGCAGGTCATATGCTGTGGCAGAACCTCGTGTATCTGGACGAGTCGATGCGGGACGCAGAAGACGGCCGATTCAACGCCCGAATGCCACACGCGGCTGGTGGTCGCTACTTTCAGTTCGAAACGGGCATCATGGGGCAACTGGGCGTGCTCGTGATTGCCGGCGTACCCGATGTCTCGCCGATATCCGTCGAGGAATTCAGACGCGAGCAGGTCGGAACTGAGACCTATCCCTATGTATGGCTACAGGTTCGCCGCAGCAAGCAGGGCCTCTTCTCATTCGCCTGGCGATCCCTCGCACACAGCGTGATGGGGATGGTCGTGCCGGCTGGCGGAGAGGACACGCTGGGATCGGACCAGGACGCCTTTATCGGACGTTTCGAAATCAACGGCGAGCGACTGAATCCCACGCCGCTCTTCCACACCGATCACACATCGGAGAAAGGCTTCACAACCACGGGCGCAATCGAGTACGCGGACGGCCGCATTCGACAATCGATCGCAGTCGTTGCGCTCGAAGACGGAGAAACTTCGCTCGTGATAGACTGGACAGTCGCGGATGTCGCGCTCTCGCTCAACGAGGGATTTGGCGTCTATATCATGAACGATTTCCTGAACGGCAACCGGGTCCCGATCTCCTTCGAAGGCGGTCGGCGCACCATACGAGGCGTCGGCGGACGAGCACGGGTGATTGAAACCGGCTCGACCTGGATCAAGATCGCGGGATGTCTGGGGATCGAGACGTGTGGAGAGCAGCTTCTGTATGAAGATGCCTCAGAGAGAAATACGCCCGAGCGGTGGAGGAATCTACTACAGGATCGCGTATTCCTGCGTCCTGAAGTGAGCGGTAGAACCGTCCGCGACTACGCGTGTGTCATACGCCAGGGTCGTGCTGGAACGCGCCGCATAGGCCATGGCATGGAGAGACTGCAAATAGACCAGGATGGGATCAGAGCCTATCGCTTTCGGTCCCGCACCACCGACGTGATCGCCATTGCAAACTTCACCACAGTGTCCGAGTCCATAGAACTGGCGGGCCGATCAATCGATGTCCCGGCGATGGACACCGTGCTAATCGAAAATTGAATGAGGAGATCCGATGGCCGACGAGAAGACGATCAAGTTTATGACTTACAACCTGAAATATGCCAGTCCCACGTTTGAGCCACCCTGGGAAGTACGGCGCGATATGCAAGTGGCACTGATTCGCAAACACAATCCTGACATCATTGGTACCCAGGAGGGCTTGAAGGAGCAGATCGACTATCTGATGGATCATTTGCCCGAATACGTGGTCATCGGAGAAGGCCGAAAGGGAGGGGATGATGACGAGCATATGGCCATCTTCTTCAAGCGCGACAGATTCCGACTCAGGGAAATGGACAGTTTTCAGCTATCGGAAACGCCGGAAGTCATCGGTAGCGGCCCTGACATCAATCCTCGTATGGTCACATGGGCCCGCCTCGCGATCATCAACAGACCGGCAGATAGAGAAACGAGTCCCTACCCAATGGACTACAGGGGGCACTGGGAGAATAATCAGGAATTTTATGTCTTCAACACGCATCTGGCCCCAGGCGAGGGAATGGCTCTGGCAAGGCTGAATAGTGCAAGATTAATCGTCGAGCGGGTCCGTGCGCTCGACCGGTTTGGTGAGTGGACCAGGCCCCGCCCTGTATTTCTGTTGGCAGATTTCAACGCAAGACCGGGGAGCGATGTCTATAGAACATTTGTCGGGGATGGCGTACTGAAAGACAGTATAGAAGGCGGCAACGGAATCGACTGGATTTTGTTCAGAGGGGACGTTGAGGTCCGCTCGTATGAGGTCGTGGACTACAATATCGACGGTGTTTATCCATCCGACCATAAACCGGTTCAGGTCGAATTTCAGATCCTTGATCATTAACAACCGATTAGTATTTGCTACAGGAGGTCCCCCATGCCCAAGCTCTTCGGCCGCAACTTCACTCGCCGACAACTGCTCAACCGCGTCGGCGACATCAGCCAGCTTATCTACGCCCGCCGAGCCGAGCGCAGTGAAGGATTCGAGCGCGGCGCCGACCTCATCGACGTATTCAACGCTTCGGGCCTGGGGTTTTCCGTCTTGCCCGGCCGCGCCCTAGACATTGCCTCGGCCCACTACAAGGGCCAGTCGCTGTGCTTCCGCTCTGGACCCGGAGACGTCGGACCGGCCTTCTACGAGCCAGAGGGCTTCAAATGGGGACGCGGCTGGTTCGGCGGGCTAGTCACCTCTTGCGGCCTCGACTTTGTCGGCCACCCAGAAGTCGATCCCGAAGAAGAAAACGCCGAGATGCCACTGCACGGTCGCCTCTCGTACATACCGGCGAAGAACGTCGGCATTGAGGCGGGCTGGGAAGGCTCGGATTACGTCGTGCGCATCCGCGGCCAAATGCGACAGGCCGAGGTCTTTGCCGAGAATTTAGAGCTATCGCGCGAGATTTCGACCGTGCTCGGCGAGCGAAGCATCCACATCCGCGACCGCATCGAAAACCTCGCCGTTGACCGTTCGCCCCTCATGTTCGTGTATCACTGCAACCCCGGCTTCCCCCTCCTCGACGAAGGAACGCGCCTCGTCCTCCACAGCCGCGAGAGCACCGAGTGGACCGAGGACCGCCCCGTCGGTCCCGAGGAATACACCGTGGCCAAAGAGCCGCAACCGCGCGCCCACGACGATGTGTACGTGCATCGGCCCCACACCGACCGCCGGGGACGCGTCCACATCGGCCTGCTCAACGAAAAGCTCGGCTTGGGATTGTATTGGCAGTTCAAGCGCAGCGAGATCCCCATCGTCAACCACTGGCAGCACTTCCACAAGGGCACCTACGTCACCGGCATTGAGCCGGGCAACTGCTCGGTACTCGGTCGCGCCTGGAACCGCAAGCACGGGACTTTGCAGTACATTGAACCGGGCGAAGTGCGCGAGTTCAACATGGAAATCGGCGTGTTAGATGGGGCGGATCAGATGCGCGATTTTGAGCAGAAGGTCGAACGGGGCTTGACCAGGTAAGGCCGCTCCAAACAGAATGTTGCCGACGGCGAGCTCGATAAAGCGGACAAGATAGACCCGATCTGCCCGCCTGGAAAATAATTGGCAAATAAGTAAGTGGTTACTTGATCCCATAATCCTATTTGGTTATTATATTGTGACGGTTTACATTACAGGCTGTCATTTTGTATTGAAACGGATGTTTGTGGCCATTTGGAAATTATCTTACACATGCTATATGTTCGCTTGTTTCTTTTGATCTGGGCCGTGTTTGTTTTTGGGTGTTCGCCCAGGTCTGCAAATCTTACCCTTCCTTTTGAACCTCCCAAAGCTTTTTCCAGTCATGCCTCACATGCGCCTTCTGAACGGTGGTGGACCGCTTTTGGAGATGCGCGTATGGACAGCCTGGTCAATCGCGCATTGCAGTCCAATTTCAATTTGGAGACGGCGTGGCATCGGTTGCGAAGTGCACAGGCTGTTGTGGATCGCGAAGGGGCTGGTCGGTTTCCAACGCTGGAAGTATCCGGGCGCGGTGAGGTTCAACGTCCCGATTCTGAAAATAATGCGCAGATCCGTTTGGGCATCACGTCCGAATACGAAATAGACCTGTGGGGGCGAATTCGTTCGGGTGTGGATGCCGCGCGTTATCGAATGCGGGCGACTGAGGCGGATTATCAGACTGCGGCATTGTCGCTTTCAGCAGAGGTCGTGCGTACTTATTTTCAGTTGATAGAAGCACAAAGTCAGCACGAACTTTTTGAGCATCAGATCGAGACCAATCAGCAAGTGCTGAGTCTGATTCGAGCGCGTTTTGGCAGTGGGCAGATTCGCAGTGTGGATATTTTGCGACAAAGGCAATTGATCGAATCCACACGCGAACAACAAATCGCGACAGAATCCAGAATCGAGGTATTAGAACACCAACTCGCTGTTTTGTCGGGCTATGCCCCTCAGGATGGAATTGTCTATACGCATCACGCCTTGCCAGATCTGCCACCTCTGCCGGATACGGGTTTGCCTGTTGAGTTGATTCAGCGGCGTCCAGATGTCAAAAGGGCTTATAACCTGCTGCTGGCGGCGGATCGCGATGTGGCGGTTGCTATCAGCAATCGGTATCCGCGTTTGAGCCTGACAGCATTGGCATCGGGTGATGATCGCGGTTGTCTGTTTAAAGATTGGGTGGGCAATCTGATAGGCAATCTTTTGCTACCTGTTATCGATGGTGGTGAACGGGGGGCAGAAATCAAGCGCAATCAAGCCAACAAAAGCGCGCAACTATCGGCTTATGGACAGACGGTTTTGACGGCATTTGCCGAAGTGGAAAATGCATTGGTTCAAGAACAAAAACAGGTTGAACGCATCGCGAGTCTCGAAGCGCAGGTCGCTCTGGTGAGGCAGACGTATGATCAGTTAAGGCTGGAGTATTTAAATGGCATCAGCGATTATCTCGACGTACTTACCGCGCTGACAAACGAACAGAGGCTCCGGCGAGGGTTGATCTCTGCGAAACTCGATTTGCTGGAATTCCGCATTGCGCTTTATCGGGCGCTCGCAGGTGGTTTTGAAATTGCTCGTAATAACATAAACGGATAGGCATAACGTGGATAGCAAAAAAGCGCTGATTATTTGTTTTTGTATTCTGGTTGTGGGTGCAGGTATTACTGCGCTGATTTTTATGACGGAGCCTACGGCGACTCGCGTTGCGGCGACTAAGAAAACCGCGATGCTCGTCGATGTGTTTGAGGTGCAACGCGGTACGTATCGCCCTGTGATTGTGGCGACGGGGACGGTTGAAGCAGAACAGGATATCATCTTGAGTCCACAAGTCGGTGGACGGGTACTTTCGCTGTCATCAACTTTTACGCCGGGTGGGTTTGTCAAAAAGGGTCAGGTACTGCTGCAGATTGATCCGGCAGATTATCAGAATGCACTTTTGCAAAAAAAGAGCGATCTGCGTCGTGCCACTGCTGATTTGAATATTGAGATGGGACGGCAGAATGTGGCGCAGAAAGATTATCAGATTCTGAATGAGACGCTGTCGGGTGAGCTTGAGGCGCTTGTGCTGCGCCAACCTCAGCTCAATGCAGCTCGGGCACGGGTAGAAGCGGCGCAGGCGGCAGTGAATCAGGCTGAACTGGAATTGCAGAGAACAACCATTAAAGCGCCTTTTGACGCGCACATTTTAAGTCGCAATGCCAATGTGGGTTCTCTGGTTTCCCCACGCGATAATCTCGGGCGTCTGGTTGGTCTGGATACATACTGGGTGGTGACGACCGTTCCGCTTTCCAAAATTCCGTGGCTTTCTTTTCCCAGCAGCGAGGCAGAAAAGGGATCGTTGGTGCAGATTCGCAATCGTGTGACCCAAAAAAAAGGTGCTTATCGCACAGGCTCTCTTCACAGACTCATTGGTGCATTGGCAGAAAAGACGCGTATGGCGCAGGTACTGGTTTCCGTTTCTGACCCGCTTGCTCATCGGGATGGATCTGATCATCTATCTCCGTTGATGATTGGCGCATTTGTCGAGACGCATATTGAGGCCAACGAAATTCCCAATGTGGTGCGTCTGGCACGCGATTATATCCGGGCTGGCAATACGGTCTGGGTGATGAAAGACGGTCTGTTGCGGATTCGGTCTGTTGAGATCGTTTTTCAAGATGCCGACTATGCTTATATATCGGATGGGTTGCAAGATAAGGATCGGGTGGTTACGACCAATTTGTCTCGAGTCGCTGATGGTGCAGAATTGCGTGTGAAAAGCGTTGGAGAGGAAGATCCTAAAACCCTGGGAGACACCCGGTGATGAATGAGACACAGGATACATTTGAAGAAACACGAGGTCCGATTGCCTGGATGGCGCGCAATGCTATTGCGGCCAATCTGTTTATGATCATCCTCATTTTGGGCGGGATCTGGACAGCTTTTCATATCCAGAAGGAGGTCTATCCGCAGTATGAACTGGATATCGTCTCGGTCAGCGTGGGCTATCCGGGTGCGGCACCTGCGGAGGTGGAGCAGGGGATTTTACAGCCGATAGAAGAAGCTGTGCGCGGTGTGCAGGGGATCATGGAAATGACGTCGCAGGCTCGCGAGGGGCGTGGGAGTGTGACCATTGAACTGGTGGCAGGCACCAACCGGGGGAAAGCCTTTCAGGATATTGATCAGGCAGTCAATCGGATTCGGACATTTCCCGATGATATAGAACAACCCGAAGTCAGCCTGAGGGCACAACAGCGCAATGTGATGGATATTGGGCTGTATGGCGATGTAGATATCGGTACGCTGAGAAGTCTGGCCGAACAGCTAAGGGATCGATTGCTGAGCGATCCGACCATTACACAGGTCGAGCTTGGCAATGTGCCAGAATACAGGACGCATATTGAAATTCCCCAGCACAGGTTGCGTGAATACGGTCTTACACTACGCGATGTGGCACGCGTGATTGTTTCGTCGAGTGAAGACATTCCTGCGGGTTCTGTGGAGACGGGTACGGGTGAAATTTTGTTGCGCATGAAAGAGCGCAAGCAGTGGGCCGATGAATATGGTCGTATTGTGATTATCCCTTCAGAAGGAGGTGGTGGGGTTACACTGGCGGACCTGGCAAAGATCACCGATGGCTTTGAAGAAGGCGGATTTCACGAACGGTTTAATCGGCAGCTTACAGTTGGTGTGGATATCTATCGGATTGGGAATCAATCGCCACTTGAGATTGCCGAGGCCGTTAAAAATATCATGGCAGATTTTGAGACCACCCTGCCGCCTGGTGTGAAGTATCGGATCGACAGCAACAGTGCAGAGGATTACAAAGATCGGTTGTTTTTGCTGATCGAAAACGGGATGCTGGCTATTGTGATTGTTTTGCTTATTCTGGCGATGTTCCTCGAGTTTCGGCTTGCATTTTGGGTGATGATGGGGATGGCCATTTCTTTCATAGGCAGTCTGGTGTTTCTGCCTGCTATTGATGTGAGCATCAATATGGTTTCTATGTTTGCATTTTTGGTGGTGCTCGGCATTGTGGTGGATGATGCGATTGTTGTGGGTGAAAATGTGCATGAATATCGGGAACAAGGTATGGGTCCGATGCAGGCGGCCATTGCGGGTACACGCGATATTGCCAGGCCGGTTACGTTCAGCATTTTGACTACGATTGTGGCCTTTCTGCCGCTTTTGTTTATGCCCGGCACCACGGGAAAATTCTGGTGGCCATTGCCCGCGGTTGTGATCACTGTGCTGGCCGTGTCTCTTTTGGAGGCGCTATTTATTTTGCCTGCGCATCTCGGGCACCTTTCAAAGCGCGCTGTTTCGCCGGTAAATGGCACTGCGCATCGCTGGCAACAATCTATTGCCAGCCATTTCAATCGGTTTATCGACCAACACTATCGCAGGTTTCTGGATGTCTGCATTCGGCATCGGTACGTTACGATTGCATCTGCTATTGCTTTGCTGATGATGGTGGGCGGTTATGGATACAGCGATCATATGGGTATGATTATGATGCCCGAAGTTTCTGCCGATGAGATTGAAGCGGGTATCCGATTGCCTGTGGGGACCACGCGGGACCAAGCTGCGCGGGTTGCACATGATGTGACCGAATCGACCCATCACATGTTTGAAGCGCACAACCTTTATCGCGTGGCCGAAGGGATTAAAACCAATGTGCGCAGGGGGAGTTTTATCGATGTAGAAATTGTGATGAAACCGCCCGATGAACACGATATGACGACAGGAGAGATCATCTCACTATGGCGCGATAACATCGGGGATATTGATGGTGTCAGTCAGATTACGTTTGAGGCCGAGAGTGGGCCGGGCGGTTGGCAACAGGATATCAGTGTCGATTTGAGCCATTCGGATATTGACGTGTTGGCCAAAGCCAGCCGGGCATTTTTAGAGCGCGCCGAAGGGTTTGAAGAGACGCACGATGTGAGTGACAATTACAATAAAGGCAAATCGCAGTTTGATTTTGTGTTGCGTCCGGAAGGCCGAAATTTGGGATTGACGCCGGTTGAGGTAGGGCGTCAGTTGCGCGATGCATTTTTCGGCGCACTGGCGATGCGTCAGTTGCGCGGTACAAATGAAATTGAAATGCGCGTGAAATTACCGATGGCAGAGCGAAAGGATATTCGCCATCTCGAAGAATTTGTTGTGCGTACACCTGATGGCACAGAAGTGCCTTTGATGGATGTGGTAGATATTGAGCGTGGCGAAGCGTTTACAAGTATTAATCGGCGAGATGGTCGGCGCGTGGTGACGGTGAGTATGGATGTGGAACCCAAGCGAGCGATGACGCGCGTTATGGAAGCGATTAAAACCGATGTGTTGCCACAAATTCGCGCTGAGTATCCGGGATTAACCTGGACGTTTCAGGGGACGCAGGCTGAGATGCGCGAGTCAACGCAGGCGCTGTGGGGCGGTTTTGCCATGGCGATGGGCATTGTGTATATGTTACTCGCCATTGCATTTGGCAGCTATGTCCAACCCTTGATTGTGATGGCGGCGATTCCGTTTGGGATTGTGGGCGCTGTGATCGGTCATATTCTGCTCGGTTATGATTTGTCGCTTATCAGTTTGATGGGGGTGATCGCCCTGTCGGGTGTTGTGGTAAATGATTCACTGATTATGATCGATTATGCAAATAAAAGGCGTGCCCATAGTTCGGCTTTTGAGGCGATTCACACTGCTGGGCTTCGGCGCTTCAAGCCTATTATTCTGACGACGTTGACAACGTTCGGTGGTTTGACACCGATTATTTTGGAGACATCCCGCCAGGCTTATTATCTCATTCCCATGGCAATCTCTCTCGGATTTGGTATTGTTTTTGCGACGTCTATAATTCTTTTGTTAGTGCCCTGTCTGTATATGATTCTGGAGGATATTGTCTCTCTCGTCACAAATGCCCGGTACAGTTTGAGCCGTTCGACGGACGGATTTTAAAAAAACAGAATGGTGAATAAATTGGGATACAGATCCCCACTGGATAGGTTGTCCAGTGGGGATTCTCTACAATTCTGCCTTTCAATCCACGCCTTACACCACTTGACCTGACCCCTAAAAGGCTATATATAATTCTTTTCTTTAGATCGGAGGACGCTGATGAACCCTGAAACCATGCTTGAGAAGGTGTGCCGTTCGCTGGATATTCTGATTGCATTGGGAGCGACTTATGAGGGGTTATTCCCCTCGATTATTGATCGATCGACCCATCAGATGATGACGAAAATGCCGCCGGGGATTGCGGGACAGCGGGACGGCGACCGGTCACACCTGGGCAGCAACCTGATCCACGATCAGGCGGCGCTAAAGACGATGTACGCGCTTGCCGAGGCGCTGGACCGCCCGGATTATGCACAGGCGGCAGACCGGTATTTGCAGCGGTTTGCAACCCACTGTACGGATACAATAACGGGTATTTTCCCCTGGGGAGAACACGCGTACTGGCACCTATTGGAAGATCGGGTGGCAGACAGTTATCAGTTGCGGGAGGAAGCAAGGCCCAGTAAGACGACACACGATCACCTGCGACAGGCACCGCTCTGGCTGTGGGAAAAACTGTATGCCTTCAATCCGCCATGCGTCGAGCGCTTTGCCGAGGGAATCAACGGACATTGGACCGAAGGAGAGCCACTGGAATACATTCGGCATGCATATATCGATGAGAAACGACCCTATGCCCGGGGGACGCGGTCCTGCGATTTCCCGAGGCATGGGGGATTTTACATTTTCGATTGGGCATTTGCCTACTTGAAGACAGAGCGGACGGATTTTGTACAACAGATCGAAACCATGCTGGACTACTGGTGGGAGAAACGAGACGACCTGGGCCTGCTGCAGACGGAGAGCCGGTCGCCCGAGGACGATGTGGATTTTTATCGAATCAATGCGCCTGGGCAGACGCTCTCCCTGGGGGTGAGCCTGCTCGAATCCGCCGAGTTGATTGCAGGTGCGTTACCAGATCTGGCCACTCGCATGAGAGAACGGGCGGCCGTTTATATCGACGGTTTTTTAAAAGCTCCCCACGATCTGGAACGGGGTATCTATGTGAATTCCTTTCACCGGGGTTCCAACGAGGCTAAAGGAACGATGCCGGTTTGGGGCAGCGTATATGGAAACTGGCCCGCCTGTTATGCCGCACTATTTGCCCTGTGTGGCCATCGCATTCGGCCCCATCAAGGGCTTTTTGAGTGGGCCGTCGCGGTTGGAAAGAGCTATCTGGAAACCGATTTCCCGGATGACATTGCCGTACCGGCGATGGATGCCGGATTGGGGTTGGAGTTGTTGGCAGATTTATATGATCTGACGGGAGAAACCAGGTGGCTGGACGGGGGCCTGGCCCTTGCCGAGAAGCTTATGGCCATTTATATGGATGGCGACCTGCCGAGGGGGGCATCGGGAATTGATTGGTACGAGTCGCAGATGGGACCGAGTTTTTTACAGCATGGATTGGCGCGGATTGCACTGATGGCCCGCGATGGTCTCCCCTGTATTTTGGAGGGAGATTATACGGCGAGGTAAAATGAGGGAAATAGATCATGGACAAAAACCAATGGCTGGATCCACAACCCTGGGAGCGAGACGTCGATACACCCTGTCTGTCCCTGGGCGCAGCCGGTCAATTTGACGACACCCACATTTTTGCTCCCTGTGTCGCTTTGGAAAACGGGCGCTATTACATGTGGTACAGCGGCTCGCGCGGCGAAGTAGATCTGCGGGTTTTTGCTCTGGGGCTGGCCACCAGCGACGATGGCCTGCATTTTACACGACACCCCGCCTCCCCGGTTTGTACCCTGGCCGATGGCAGTCACTCCATCCTCACCCCCACCCTGGTACGCCACCCGGACGGCTCCCTGCGGCGCGAGGCGGGCAAGCTGCGTATGTTTTTTTCCTCGACCGATTTTCCCTCTGGCGACACGCGCCACACCCTGCACGCCATGACCAGCGACGACGGACTTCGCTGGGATACGCCCTCCCCTCCCCTATTGGAAAACGCCTACGCCCCCACCCTATTTTGGGAAGACGACCACTACCGCCTGTGGTACACCGATGTGACCGCCGACCCCTGGACCATACGCGCCGCCCACAGCGACAACGGCTTTGAGTGGCAAGTCCATCCCCAGCCGGTGTTGGAGTTAGACCAGGAATGGGAGTTCCAGCGCCTGGTCTATCCAACCGTTCTCAAAGAAGACGGTTATTATCTGATGTGGTACGGCAGCTATAGCAGCTATCCGCCCGAGGTCATGAAAACCTCCATCGGATTTGCCATCAGCGAAGATGGCCTCAACTGGACTAAAAGTCCTCACAATCCGATCTTTGGTCCCGATCCTTCGCGGTCCTGGGAATCGCACTTTACCACCAGCCATTCGCTCTTGCGCCTGGCCGACGGCTCCCTGCGCCTGTGGTACGCTTCGCGCACCAAACCACCTTTTGTACACAAATATTACGCCATCGGCACCGCGCGATGGTACGCTTAATGCTTTCAATAAATACACCCGATCAGGAGGTCACCTTAGATGGCGCAAGAGCAACTCGAATTGCGCGAGGCAAGCGGCAACGAAAAACCGGTGTTTGGCATCTCGGAGTGGATGTGCTACTACGCCAACTACGACAAGCCGTGCCCGGGACCTGAAGCACTGGACGAGTGCATCGACCTGCACCTGCAAGCGGGCTGCGACCATCTGGTTTGGAATCTGGGACGTTCGGTGGTGGACTACTGGTCCGAGTTGCCCCATATCACGCGGATGTGCGAAAATGGCGACCAGGTCGGCGGCATCTCCTGGAGCTTTGTTCGCAAGGTGATGGACGAGGTGTGTCCGCTGCGGCACGCGCTGGCGCTGTGCCGCGACCGTGGGGCGCAACTGTGGGGCCGCCTGGGGATGAACCGCCACTATGGCCGGACGGACTGGATAGGGGTCACGTCCAGGTTCGCGCTGGACAATCCGGCCTTCAGGGAAGTGACCAAGCCGGGCAACGAGGACGCCAGCCGGCTGTGCTACGCGCTGGCGGAAGTACGGCGCGAGCGGATCGATATTTTGCTCGAGTGCCAGAGGATCGGCGTCGATGGGCTGGTGCTCGACTTCTGCCGGCAGATGCCGATGCTGCTATACCATCCGGCGCTGGTCGAGCCGTTTATGGCGGAGACGGGGGTGGATCCGCGCGAAATCGACTCGGACGACTTCGAACAATACCGGGTGTGGTTTCAGTACCGGGCCGATGTGCTGACCGAATTTATGACCGAACTGCGGCAGGCGGTGCGCGTCCAGGAGGGCAAATTGGGTCGGCGCTGCCCAATCATCGCCCGGGTGCCCGACAACGCGCGATGGCTGATACTGGCCTATGGACTGGACAGCGAGCGCTGGTGCGAGGAGGATCTGATAGACGGATTGATGTTGAGTCCCTTTCCTCTGACCCGCGAGGATCTGGACCTGCACGTCGGCTATCACGCAGCAGTGGCACACCGACACGGCAAACTGTGCATTGGCGGTGTGGGATCCAAAGGGCTGATCGAAAACCGGGTAGAGAAGAATACGGGTTTTTATGCGCCGCAACCGGCCTATGCACTGGCGGCACAACAGTACGCGGTGGGGGTCGATGGCATGAGCCTGTACCAGAGCGAGACGCTGGTGCGGATGGCGTATCTGGCGCAGTTGCTGAGCGACGTAGGCGTGCCGGCGATCGTGGCGGAGCAGGCGAATGCGCTACCCAGACCGACCCGACCGCGACCGGAGATCGGCATGGACTGGCACGCGCATATAGAGGGCCGACACAGCTTGCGGACGGAGGCGGGCGACGCCGCGCTCTAATGGACTGTCCAGCACGATTAGCATTGTGAAAGGAGAGATATATGGCACGATTCGTAAGAGTTGGATCGATTCAGTTCAGTGCATTTGCCGATTTGCAGCGGGGTGAACCCGAGAGCATGGAAAAAGTACTGCGCATGACCCGAAACGACCTCAATTCATTGAAAGGATACAATCTGGACCTGGTGTTGACCTGTGAGCTGGTCGAAGGATACGGCCAGACCCTGGAAACGGCCGAGACCGTGGAACAGCCGGGTCCGTTTTTGTCAATGTACCGGGATTTCGCCAGGGCCGAGTCATGCCACGTGGCTGGATCTATCAAGCTCCGCGAAGGCGACGACGTGTTCAATTCGATTGTGTATATCGGCCCTGATGGCTCAGTGATCGGTGCCTATCACAAGACGTACCTGACGGATAACGAGCGAAAACAGGGGTTGCGCTCGGGTGACGGCCCCAAAGTTTTCGACACCGCGATCGGTCGCCTTGGAGGGGTGGTTTGTTTCGACCAGAAATTCGAGCAACTTCGGTTCGATTACCGGGACCTGAAACCGGACATCCTCACATTTCCCAGTGCCTATCACGGCGGATTCCTTCAGCAGCAATGGGCGTACGAATGCCAGTGCTACTATCTGACCGCGCTTCGGTTCTACGGAGGCGGGGTGATCGATCCCCTCGGCCAGCCCGTGAAACTAAACACCAACTATTCACGCACGATGTGCGCAACGATCAACCTGGACCGCGTGCTGGTCAAACGCACTGGAAACTCCGGCAAGTTTCCTCTGATCGAGAAGAAATACCAGGATGAGGTCACGATCGACGTGCCGAGCTATATCGGGACCGCCTTGATCCACAGCAATTCGGATAAGCGCTCGGCCATAGACATTGTGAGAGAATTTGAGTTGGAACTATTCGACGATTTCTTCGCCCGCAACATCCGGCAGAACGATGAGAACCGCCGTCTGAACGTCGGTTCGCTCAAGGAGATTTATTCGGTTCGTTCGGCCGTATGAGTACACATGAATAATCACGCATCGGAGAGAGGGTCGAATGGCATATCCCATGAACAACACAAAAACACGTATCGCATCGGTCGCCATGCACAGCGCAATGGGCGACCCCATGACCAACCTCGACCGAATTGCCGAGTGGTCGAGAGAGGCTCACAGGCAAGGTGCCACATTTGCGCTCTTTCCCGAAGAGTGCATCACGGGCTCGATGAACAAATCGGACATTCCCCCCGAGGAGTCCATGCGGATCGCAGAAGCAGCGGCCGAGAAATCAATTCCGTTCCTCGAATCGCTCTGCAGCGAACTCGACATGACCCTTGTCGTCGGTACCATCGAGCCAGCGGGCGAACGCTATCGCAACAGCGCCTACATTGTAGGGCCCAGCGGTTACCTCGCGACCTTTACCAAACTGCACATCCCGAATGAAACCGAGCGGACCTGGTTCGAACCGGGGAGCCAACTCCCTATCGTGACATCGCAAGGCTGGACCTTCGGCGTGGGGATCTGCTACGACCTGAGGTTTCCGGAGATCTTCCGAACCGCCGCACAGGAGGGCGCAGACTTTTTCCTCCTCGCCGTGGGTGCAAGCGGCCGCGCTGACAACGTCACCCCTGACGGCGATCAGACCGAACAGGCAGACGAACATCGACAGCTTGCCGCCCAGGTCTTGCCAGCGAGAGCCGTGGACAATGCGCTCTACATTTTCTACGCCAACCAGGCGGGAAAAAGCGGCAACGCCTGGTTTCCGGGACTCGCCTTCGCGATCGATCCGAACGGCCAATTCATCGACGAACACGCGCCAGTGGAAGGCATGATCGTGACCGAGGTCTCGAGAGATTTAATAGAGAAAGCGCGATCATCCGGTTGCTTCACAGCGAACGAGGCCAGGCCCGATCTTTATGCGTCACCTCAGATCGTGAGATGAGTAGTCGTGGAGCGGAAGTTAAAACCAAACACACAGCGAAGGAGAGTGCACCATGGCGCGAGATATTGAGATCACCCGCATCACCTCGACGAGTTTCGCCTATGAGATCGCCGATATGGAGTTGGAGGAGCAATTGGGCTTCGACACGGTCTATCGCAAGGGCGGCCGCCTGACTCTGGGCGGCGGCTTGCTGACCATTGAGACCAGCGTCGGCATCAGCGGCATTGCGTCCGGTGGCATCGATTCCCGCCCGGCGCAGTACCTGCTCGGCCGCAACCCGCTGGACCGCGAGATCATCTGGCACGACCTCAAGCGCTCGCGCCGCGGGCAGGACGGCACGCCGCCGGGCGCGGTAGATATCGCGCTGTGGGATTTCGCTGGCAAGCTCTACGACGCGCCGATCTACGAACTGTTGGGCGGGGGTTGGCGCAAGAAGCTGCCAGCTTATGCCTCGACCTATCACGGCGACGAAAACGGCGGTTTGACGACGCCGGACGACTTTGCGCAATTCGCGC
>VXRD01000030.1 GCA_009838845.1 Gemmatimonadota bacterium
TTTGCATTTTTTTCATTGAAAAATATTCCCATATGAGTATATTTTATACGAAAGGATCCCTGATATGAAATCCCTAGAGTATTTTCCCTAAAATGATATGATTCATATTACACTGAGTTCTACACCTGCATCTGGTGGCGCAGAAAATGCCGGATCAGATGGCGAACATCAGGACATTATTCTGTCCTATAATGATAAAGATAAATTGGTATCTATTACAATTGAAAATGCCAGTAAAGATGTGGATCTGAACGATATTCTTTCGGGACACGCAAAAATTTTACATGGAAAAAAAGAAACCATTTATTCAATTTCAGAATTAGCGGAAAAATTGGACATTACACCACGCACATTGCGCAATACCATCCATTCGATGCGGGCTTCGGGAATAGACATCGGCAAACAATACGGGCCTACATATCCCATTATTCTATCTGAACCTGACGCGCAAAAAATTGTGCAATGGCGCAATGAACACCCAAGAGGTAGGCCCAAATTAGAGTCCGTTTAGACAGAACGCTTATGAATTCAATAGCCCTGGAGAAACCCGGGGCTTTTTTAGATCACAACACCATTTTGAACCATCTGGCGTTCGTATTGCAGATTTAAAAAAAGGAATTATTTTACTCAAGCTCAATTCTCAGCATTCAGCAACCTTTTTTGGAGGACTACCATGAACATCATCGTCGTAATGTCCGACACCCTGCGCTACGATCACCTGGGCTGTCATGGCAATAACTGGATCCGCACACCGCATATAGACGCATTCTCCAAACGCTGCATGGTCTTTGACCGCGCGTACCAGGCATCATTCCCAACAATACCCACGCGCACAGACATGATGACCGGCAGACTCACCTTTCCCTTTCGAGGCTGGACGCCACTTCCCGAAGATGAAGTCATCTTGTCCGAACTCCTCACAGACGCGGGATATGTCACCATGCTCTTATGCGACACACCGCACCTGGTAAGAGACGGACATCAATTTGACCGCGGGTTTTTGGGCTGGGAATGGATTCGCGGGCAAGAAGGCGATCGCTCAATCACAGATGATGTACCCGTCCCCCTCGAATCAGTCCCCGAAAAAATTCGCACACCTGAGCGCATGCAACAGTATCACTATCGCTGGCGTGCAGCACACTGGGAAACAGAACGCGACACCTTTGTCGCACGCACCATGCAACGCGCCGCAGACTGGCTGGAAGCAAACCACACCCACGAAAAATTCTTCCTCTACATCGACACCTTTGACCCTCACGAACCGTGGGATCCCCCCGCGCACTACGTCAATATGTACAACCCCGACTACACAGGCGAAGTCATCGACCATCCCATTTACGACTATTGCGATTACCTGAGCGCAGAAGAAATCAAACACACGCGGGCACTATACGCAGGTGAAGTCACACTCATGGACACCTGGGTCGGTCACCTGTTGGAAAAAGTAGAAAACCTGAATCTCTGGGAAGACACCGCCGTGATCTTCATGTCTGATCACGGGCATTATATCGGCGACCACGGACGCATTGGCAAAAGCGGACAGGGACCAGACGGCGACTGGCCCTATTACGAAGAAGTATCCCACACAGCTTTCATGGGATATATACCCGGCAGCAACGCAGCGGGAAAACGCACAAAAGTCCTGACACAACCCGTCGATTTCATGCCCACAATTCTCGATCTGGCAGGCATAAAAAAACCCGATGGACTGCACGGCATATCCGTCGCCCCCATCTTAAAAGGCGAAAAAGCAGAAGAACAACGGAAAGTCGCCGTCACATCGGCAACCCTGCCAGTGCGCGAAGACCGCAGCGTGTGCTCCAGCATCACAGACGGCAACTGGACATTGCACTATCGCGGACCCAACTGGCCGGCGGAACTATACGACCTCCAAACAGACCTCGCGCAAAAGAACAACATATATAACCAGCAAAACATGGCCGAAGCACAGCGACTGCACCAAGCGTATCTGGAAGTATTAAAAGGCGCGGGAACGCCCGAGGAAAAATTCGCATTGCGGACAGAATTGCCCAACGCATAAAAATTCAAATGGCGCCGTCGCTTCGGAGTTTCTCAATCTCTGGTACTGAATATCCGAGATATTCACTCAGAACCTGCTCGTTGTGTTCTCCCAGTGAAGGCCCGCGCCGGGGTTCAACCGATCCGCCGCCGACCTCTATGGGACTCGCCACCACCCGGACGGCTCCGAACTCCGGATGCGGCAACGCCAGTATCATATTATCCTCGGCCACCTGCGGGTCGGCAAAAGCTTGCTCAACCGTATTCACGGGCGCGCAAGGCACCTTGCCCTTGAGCAGCGCCAGCCAATCGTCGGTTGTCTTCTTGCGGAAGAGATCCTTCAGAATCGGAACCAGAATATCCCGATTCTCCAGGCGATCCGCAAAAGAGCAGAACCGGGAATCTTCCGCCAGTTCCGGCACTCCCAGAACGCGTACCAGATTTTGAAAAAACTTCTCCTTTGCGCACATGATCACGAGCCATCCGTCCCTGGTCGGCACCACCTGAGACGGGATCTGTGACGGATGAGAAGAATCGGGCGTCCGATGCGCCTGATACCCTCTGGTCAGGAACCACGCCGCCACATATCCCAGATTCGCCAGCGCCGTATCGAACAGATTCACATCTACGTCGCACCCCAGGTCCGTCTGTCTGGCGCGAAAAATCGCGCTGACCATGCCCAGGGACGCCATGGTGCCCGCGCCGAGATCCACGAGAGAAAGCCCTGTCTTCGTCGGTGGACCGTCTGGCTCGCCCGTAAGACTCATCCATCCGGCATATCCCTGCATCAGATAATCGTATCCCGGTTCGCCCGCCCGAGACCCCTGCCGTCCAAATGCGGAAAGCGAGCAGCATACAATTGAAGCCTTGATTGCACTCAGCGCCGGATAGTCCAGACCCAGCCGGGCAGGAAGGTCTCCGCGCAAGTTGTTGAACACCCCATCCGAAATCCCCACCAGCCGATGCAACACCTCCCGCCCGCCTGGATGCTGCAAATTCAGCGTCATACTCTTCTTGTTTCGGTTGAAACTCTGGAAATACACGCTATCCTGTTCAGCGGTATAGGGAGGCACGTAACGCGCGACATCGCCACCTGTCTCGGGATTCTCGACCTTGATGATTTCCGCCCCAAGGTCCGCCAGCATCATCGTTGCCCACGGACCCGCTCCGAACTGCTCCACCGAGACAATCCTTATTCCATGCAGGGGAGGATGTTGGTTTTGGTCGTGCAAGTTAACCCTCTTCTTTTTCAATCGGCCTGCTGGTCATTGGGCTCTCCCTCAAGACGATCCAGGATCCATCGCGCCCGTTCCAGAATCGGCCTATCTACCATCCGGCCATCTACAGTCGCCGGGCCTTCGTCTGCCCGCCGTTCAAAAGCCTCAACAATTCGCCGTGCCCACCTCTCCTCGACCTCCGTGGGACTGAAAATTTCATTCACTGCCCCAACCTGACCCGGATGGATCACAGCTTTTCCGGCAAACCCCAGATCCCTGGCCTGCCGCGCCTCCGCGGCCAGCCCGTCAAGATCACCGATGTCCGTAAACACCTTGTCTATAGCCCGGATTTGTCCGCTTGCCGCAGCCACCGCCAGCGCCGACCGAGCGTAATTGACCAATCCCTGTCCCGGATGCGAAAAGAGGCCCATATCCAGCGCGAAATCCTCCGCGCCGAACATAAGCCCCACCAGCCTGGGTGTAACGGATGCGATCGCAGGAGCCTGAACCAGACCCCGGGCACTCTCAATGATTGCCAGAAGCCCGACGCCTCCGGATGGAATACCCGCTCTGGTCTCGTGTCGGTCCAGCCACTGGCACACCTGAAGCACATCCTCCGGTCCCTGCACTTTGGGCAACACGAGCCCTTGTAGCCCCGCACGCGCGATCGCCTGCAGATCGGCGTCCAATTCGGAGGAACCGGCCTCGTGAACCCTGACGAATCGCATTGGGCCGCCACGCGCGCCATCCAGTGCGGCAGCGACACGACTGCGCGCAACATCCTTCTCGGCCTCCGGGACGCCGTCCTCCAGATCGAATATCAGCACATCCGCCGGCAGACCCAGAGCCTTGTCGATCATACGCTGCTGGTGCCCCGGCACAAAAAGCCAGGACCGCATCGACTTCACCCGTCTTTCTCCTCGTGAATTTCGGGAAAAGTATCCTCCAACGGCGCGTGCGCCCGCTTATAGACCATCACGCTACGAGTCAGATCTATGACGACGCGGCCGTGCTGATTCACGCCCCGCGTGCGCACCTTCACGATGCCCGCTTCCGGGTAAGACTTCGACTCCCGCCTGGCGAGCACCTCCGTCTCGCAATAGAGCGTATCTCCCACAAATACAGGGTTCGGAAGCCGGATCTCGCTCCAACCCAGGTTCGCCATCGCCTGCTCGCTCACGTCCGGGACACTCATCCCCACGACCAGCGCGAGCGTAAACGTGCTGTTCACCAGAATCTTTCCCCACCGCGTCCGGCGGGCGTACTCCTCGTCAAAGTGAAGCGGATTGGTATTCAGGGTCAGGTGTGTGAACAGCTGATTGTCAGCCGTCGTCACCGTCCGCCCGAACCGGCTTCGATAGACTTCGCCCACCTCGAAATCCTCATAGCATCTTCCGGTCCAGCCCGGTATCACTTTTTTCTCTATTTTCTCCATACCAGACCCCTTTGCGTCAATATAATTCGCTGCAATCCGATGTCCACCGCTTTATCGCCCCTCTCTACTCATCACTCGTTCGTCCCTCGGCGCATCTCAAAGATACGCACGACAATGTACATACCGAGTGAAACAATAAAAAAGACGAGCAACATCCACGCGATAGATTGCAGAGATTCGATAACCGTACGATAGATCTCGAGCACCCAGCGTTCGGTAGTCAGTTCAAAGGGCGGCATATCGCGGGATTTACCTGCGGGATCGAAATGCTCCTGCGGCAAAATATAACGCTCCAGAGAACGGACACGCACACCCCCAGAAATACCCACCACAAAAATCGCAAACTTCATATAGCGCACCCACGCGCTTGCTATTGCATCATCAATAAGCCGGTGAAGAATACTGGTAATCGCGCTACTAAACGCACGCACGGCAATAAAAGACACGAGAGCGGCGACTACGAGCGTGATGAGAAGAAGTGTAAAGAACATAGGAGGACCTCCATAGTAGTGATCAATTTCAATATTATACGTGTTAGCAAAGCGTGAGTTCCCCTGGATTACTGGCATTGTGCTGCGACTCCTGTTACACACCTATTCATGCCGCAGTATTTCTACCGGATTGGTATTCGCAACCCTGAACGCCTGCGTACCAACGGTCAAAAGTGCAATTAAAAGTGCAAGCAAACCCGAAAACACAAAAGGCCACAAACTGAAAGATGCGCGATACGCAAAATTTTGCAAATAGGTATTTGTCAAATAATAGGCAACGGGCCAGGCAATGAGATTGGCGACAAGCACCAGCTTCAAAAACGCTTTGGACAACAACAAAACAACACTTGAAACAGACGCACCGAGCACCTTGCGAATACCAATCTCGCGCCTGCGGCGTTCAGCCGTAAAAGCCGCCAGCCCGAACAAACCCAAACACGCCAGCAAACACACCAACCCGGCAAAAGCGGTAACAGCCTGCCCCAAAACCCTTTCCACCCGATAAATTGCATCGAGTTCCTCATCGAGAAATGTAAACTCAAAAGGCTTATCTGCTGGCATAAATGTATCCCAGGTCTCCTCGAGAAAAGGTCGAACCTCTGGAAAATCGCGCACCCGCAACGCCAGATAATCGTAAAACCACTGCCGATAAGCAAAAACCGCCGGACCAATCGGTTCGCGAAGAGAAGCATAGTGAAAATCTGCAATCACACCAATCACAGCCCCCCTGGCATCATCTTCTGAACGCGCCCGCCCAAAACGCCGTCCCACGGCATCCTCCATTGTCCAGCCAAGCGCGCGCACAGCGGTCTCATTGAGAATATACGCATGCGTGCGGTCGCGCTCAACCCCGGATGAAAACGTGCGACCAGCCAAAATGGACACACCGAAAGTAGCAAAAAAATCTTCATCCGCTTCTTGCACGGGCATCCGCCACTCGGTATGATCATGACCTTCGGGCTTGACAATCCGCACAAAACCACCGCCATCTTGCCCGGGCAAAAAGCGAAAAGCAGACACCGAAACAATATTGGGATGTTTCAAAAACGCCTGCTTTACAGTATTGTACTGCGCCACGAGCCAGGGATCATCATTGGTCTTGAGCCGGCGATCCAGCTTAAAGATCGGCAGCAAAACGAGATGCTCTTTGTCAAAACCGAGATCCTTGTCCTGAATAAAGTCCAATTGCCGATAAATAACATCCGCAACAATCATAAGCAAAATGGCAATGGCAAATTGCGCCACAACCAGAACCTGCCGAAGCCGCGCACCCGGCAAATACGCGACGCCCTTGAGCACATCAGCCGGACGAAACCCGGAAAAATAAAGCGCGGGATACACCCCCGCCATCAAACCCACGAACGCGGCAAGCGCTAAAAGCCCCGGCAAGAGCACGAACAGCATCGGCGCATCCAACGCGTAATGTGCGTCCGTCTGCGCGCTGAGTTCCAACAATGCGACGCGCGCAAGGGGCACGGCTACAACCACAGCGAAAAGCGCGAGCAAAACTGTCTCGCACAAAAATTGCTGAATCAACTGACCGCGTCGCGCACCAACCACCTTCCGCATCCCCACCTCGCGCGCGCGGAACATCGAACGCGCCGTAGCGAGATTGACAAAATTGATCGCGGCAATCGCCAGAACCAGCACCGCAATAGCCGCAAAAAGATAGAGCGCCTGCACATCGCCGCCCGAAGGCAAATTGTAATCCTGAACCCCATACAGATGCAACCGCGCAAGAGGCTGCAAGCGAAACGAAAGAATGCGGCGCACATCTGCGCCCATATGCCGTTCAATAACACCCGACATTTTTGCTTCAAATTCACCCGCATCTACCCCATCGCGCAAACGCACAAAAGTCTCAATACCCGCCTGTTGCACCAACCCCCGCCACTGCGTCCAATCAAAAATAGCCTCCACTGTCCGCCCATTGGTAAAATGCAACAAATCAAACTGAATGGACGAAAACCTCGGAGGCGTCTGCAAAACAGCGGCAACCGTATAATCGCCGCCGTAATACCGCTCGCGAATCGTAATAACTTTGCCTATGGGATCGGCCTCGCCAAACAACCGCTCTGCCGCTGACTCTGTAATCGCAACCCGATACGGCTGCGACAACGCGCTGGCATCGCCCATAGCAAAAGGAAAGCGAAACAACTCAAAAAACCGGTCATCAACCTGCCCCTGCGCCAGCGTAAGCTCCCGGTCCTCATACTGCACCACAACCGGATAAATGCGATTTTTGGACGCCAACTCAACTTCGGGCATCTCCGCCTCAAGTGTCCGGGCGAGTGCCCCCGAAGTTAGCCACCGCACCTGCGTCTGCTCATTGCTCACCCGCTCTCGCAAAACCCGATAAATGCGATGCACATCCGGATGAAACCGGTCATAGCTCATCTCGCAATAAATAATCACAATCGCCATCACACAACACGACAGCCCCACAATAAGACTGAGCAAATTGATCAGCGTATCGCGCTTGTGCGACCACAGATTGCGGCATGCGATGGTGAAATAGTTGGAGAACATGAGAATTTAAACAAACACATAATCCTCAGAATCAGGTGCCCGCGTCTGCTTCCAGAACTCGTGCATTGAAAACGGCCAATTTTGCGTCACCCGCCCGGCCTCGTTCTTATACCAACTCCGAACATTTGGCGCGCCCCAGGCCATCTCCAGATTACCCGCATCAATGCGCTCATTATACCGATCGTGAACATCCCGTTTGCAATCCATCGCAGCGCATCCCGTCTCAACCAGCAACTTGATACACCCCAGGATATACCTCATCTCGCACTCGGAAAAAAAGATAATACTCCCATTCACGACAATATTCGTATTTGGCCCATACATACAAAAAAAATTGGGAAATCCCGGAATAGAAACACCTTTATACGCGCGAGGATCGCCATCCCAATGCGCCTGTAAATCTCTGCGCTCAATCCCCTCAAACGTCATCGGCCACAACATCCGACTCGGCTGAAACCCCGTACCGTAAATCAGCACATCAAAATCATAGTCCTTACCCGACCGCGTCGTCAAACCGGACTCCGTAATCCTCTTAATCGGATCCGTAATAAGATGCACATTCTCCCGCTTCAAAGTACGCAACCACAGGCCATTATCCCACAACATGCGCTTGCCAGCCGGCGGAAAATCTGGAATACACTTCTGCATCAACTCGGGATCATCGCCCAGCACCGACTCGATATATTCTATAATCCGCTGGCGCACCTTGTCATTCGCCTTGCTCACCGCGCGTTCCTGATGCGGCCACGCCGGATCCTTTTTCGCCGCACCGAGCATTCCTTCTGCCGAACGCCAGAACATAAACAGCCGAAACCACTTGGCGTAAAACGGCACATGATTCAAGAGATAGTGTTGCCCCTCTGGCACATCCGCGTGATAATGCGGATTGGGCTGAATCCAGGGCGGCGTGCGCTGAAACACAAAAACCTCGCGCGCCTGCTTTGCGATCTCCGGCACAAACTGAAAGGCACTCGCACCCGTACCAATCACCCCAACGCGCTTATCCGCCAAATCGCATTCCCGCGGCCATCGCGCAGAATGAAAAGCAATCCCCCGATAGCACTCGCGCCCCGCAATATCCGGCAACTTTGGGCGATTGAGTTGCCCCACAGCACTGATAATAGCATTCGCCTCAATCGTCTGCCGCACCCCCTCTTTGTCCCGCACCTCAACCTTCCAGACCTTGCCCTCTTCATCAAAACGCCCGCACACCACCTCTGTCTGAAATCGAACATGCTCGCGCAAATGAAAATCCGCTGCAAACTGCTTGAAATAATCGAGAAGCACCTGCTGCGTGGAAAAATACTGCGGCCAATTCTTGGGCACAAAAGAATAGGAATACGAGTGATTCGGACTGTCAACGCGGCATCCGGGATACGTATTCTCCAGCCATGTCCCACCCACATCGGCATTCTTCTCCACCACCGTAAACGAAATCCCCGCCTCTTGTAGCCGATGCGCCGCCAGCAACCCGGACATCCCCGCCCCAATAATCAACACGCGAAAATCTCTCTTCTTATCCTCGGGTAAATCATCCATACCCGGAGGCACAAAAGGATCCTCGCCATTCAAAGACAACTCCCCCTCCAAAAACGCCCCGTAATCTTCGGGAATCTCCTCTCCAATCATAAAATTCATCATCTCCCAAACCCGCGCCCGGCTCGGTGCAGGAGGCAGAGTACAACCGCGATCCCGATAAGCCTTCAACACCTCAAAAGCAATCTCCCGAACAACCGCCTGCTGATCCTCTTTCACACCCGCCTGTGGATCCGCCAGATTCCTCGCCCGTGGACGAATCTCCCCCCGCACAATGCCCATATCCCCGGTCAAATGCACCAGCGAAACCATCAGCGCCGGAATATTCGCATCCTCCAACGCCGCCCTGATCGCCTCGTCATCTTCAACAATCGGTTTCCATGTATCAAACGCCTTACCAGCCATCTTCCTCTCTCCACTCACGACACAGGTTGTGCAGCCACGTCCCCGGGCATCTCTTCCCGCTCCCTCTGAAGCTGCCCTTCGGGATCAACCCATTGACTCACAATAAGCGAAATCAGAGCCAGAACAGCACCGCTAAAGAAAATCACCTGATAGCCAAAATAGTGCCATGCGAAACCGCCCAAAAGCGGTGCCGCAACAGAAGCCACATGATTCATCGTCACGCCCATCGCAAGCGACGGCTTGAGATCCGACTCCGGCGCAATCTTGTGCAAATACGTCGTCAGCGCAATCCCGCCAAAAAAGATAATATTATCGACACAATACAAAACGTACAGCGTTGGTCGATGCGTCACCACCGCGTAGCCCACAAACACAAAAGTCAACCCGATATAACTGAGCGACAGCATCTTCCGCTCGCCGTACTGATCCACCAACTTGCCCATCGTCGGCGCAGTCAGCGTAATCAACGTCTGATTCATCAGCACCAGAATCATCGTCGTATGCACGGGCATCCCGTGTATCTTCACCAGAGCAAAAATCGCAAACGTAATAAACATCTGCTTCCGCATGCCCTGCAAAAAATTCAGCGCGTAATACAGACCATACCGCCGCTTAAACACAAAACTCCGCTCGTCGGGTGGCCGCTTGCGAGACGCAAACAAAATGGCAAAACCACCGCCCACAGTAGCGGCACCCGCCATAACAAACAAACCATTGTACCCGACAAAATCATAAGCCAACTTACAAATCAAAATAGACAACAACCACGCCACACTATTCACACTGCGCAACTGCCCCAACCACTTCCCCTTCTTACCCTCTGGCGAAAAAAGCAGCGCCATCGACTGCTCCATCGGTATCCAGCAGTGAAAACCCACACCCCACACAAACGAATACACCGCCAGCAAAAAAACCGAATCAACCTGGGCATAAGCCATAATGCCCGCACCCATAACCATCAGCGAAATCGCAGCCACAACAGGAGGCGCGAACCTCACCATCAGCGCGACAAAAAACGCATTCATAAAACCCGACACCTCGCGCAGGGCTTCCACATATCCCAACTCGTGCGCGTCGATATTCAGGCGATCAACAACAAAATTGTTGTAAAGCGTCAACTGCACGCCAAAAAAAATCCCCTGCGAAGCAACCGCAAGCGCCAGCAAACGAAAATCCCGATTCCACTCAGAAATTGGATTATTCAAAAAAACTACTCCTTTAATTCCCCAACGGCTCCCACACATCGCCAAAAATAGACCGCAACCGCGCCATATCTTCATCTGGCAAAGGCGGGCCGAGAATCGCCTTCACATTTTCTTCCAAATGGTCAATATTTGCGGTCCCCGACAGCACCACACCCATCGCGGGATGTGCATTCACGTACTTATAACCCGCCGCGGGCAACGACGTAACATCGCCCTTGACCAACCATCCCAGCGGATCCTCATCGTCCAGCGCATCTCGCGCAATCAACCCCTTATCCTTTGCATACGCAATGCGCTCTTTGAGCACATCGGGCCGAGCCAGTGCCCGCCGAACAGCAACCATGCAAATCACGCCCACATCTCGCTCCTGACACATAGGCAAAACCTCGTGCTCGGGCGTCGGACTCAACAAATTGTAACCCACCATCGCCGTATCGAACAAATCATCCGACAGCGCCATAGAAAACATCTCGTGTTTGTGGTCCTCGGCATATGTCTCACTCACCCCCGTAAACCCGAACTTCCCCTGATCTTTCAATCTCTCCACCGTGGGCCACAGCCCCTCAATAGCCTCAGAATACTGATGCGGACGAACACCGTGCCACTGCATCACATCGACATAATCCACCTGCAAACGCTTCAAACTGCGCTCAATAGTATCGACGACTTCCTCTGGACCCACAAACTCATCACTCTTGTGACGATGGGCGTGAAATTTCGTCGCCAGAATATAATCATCGCGCGGCACGCCCTTAAGTGCATTTCCGATAATCGTCTCACTCTCGCCATACGCAGCAGCCGTATCGAAAAAATTTATACCGAGATCCAGCGCGCGCTGCACCAATCGATTCACGCCCGCCTGATCGACACCCGTATTTTGTCCCATTTGCGTAGGCCCACCGCCGCCAATACCCATAATCGAAACCTTCAAACCCGTGCGCCCCAATATGCGATATTCCATAAAACCTCCTTTGAATGTATCCAATATAGGATATAGCAACACCCCTCGCCATTATTTTAACCAATGTCACCTTGACAAATCCCACATGCAAAAGTATATTCGTACTAAATCTTACAGGGTCGTGCCATGTCCCTGAAACGTACACCTAATCCTGAGGAGGCCACGTATGGCACGAGGAGTCAACAAAGTCATTTTGATCGGCAATTCTGGCGCCGATCCCGAGCTTCGATACACGCCAGGAGGCACAGCCGTATCGAACTTCAGCATCGCCACCAACGAAAGCTGGACCGACAGCAGTGGTGAAAGACAAGAACGCACCGAATGGCACCGCATTGTGGTATGGGGCCGTTTGGCCGAAATCTGCAACCAGTATCTGCGCAAAGGCAGCAAAGTCTATATCGAAGGCAAGTTGCAAACGCGCAGTTGGGAAGGGCAAGACGGGCTAAAGCGCTACACCACCGAAGTGGTTGCCCGCGACATGCAAATGCTCGATGCCCGCGGCGAAATGGACGGTATGGACGGTAGCTATGGCGGTGGCGCGCCTCAGGGCGGAGGGCAGTCAAGACCGCAGTCAAACGATTCTGCATCGGACGACACGACCGCTTCAGATCCACCTCCTTATGCTGCAGACGACGACCTGCCATTTTAGTCGCGATACAAACGACAAAGCCCGCACGGTCTGTGCGGGCTTTTTATTTTTTGAACACGGAAACGACAGTAATGACAAAACCTTCTGGATCGCGGCTCAAAATCATGCCGCGATGACAGCTTTTATACAATATTTAATTTTCTGACTACTGACCTCTTCCTTCCCGATAAATCTTCTGTATAGCCTCAACCAGAAAATCTTCGGCAACTTGAAAAATCTGCTCTCCCATCTCTGCCGTCGCAGGACGCGGATCTCCCAACCCTCCATGATCTGTATTCTGATCAAACCGCTTGTACAGACGCAGCCCTGGAATACTCTCCCGACGGCGCTGCCCATCCCTGTGTAACGCATCTGTCTTCACCAGATCGGGATCTATCGCCATAATCATAGCGGTCTCACACTCACCCGCATGCCCGGATCCCTTTGTCCCCAGCGACAAAGCCTCATTTATTTTTTTACTCGACGGTTCGGCATACGGCGTCGTCGTATAGAGATTGACATCTTCATGCCTCTCCATAACGCGCTGGCGCAAAACCGAAATATTTGGCTCATTGCCCCCGTGGCTATTAATGAGCAGAAACTGCGTAAAACCGTGTTCAATCATACAAGCGAGAACATCGTTCATAATCGCCAGATGCGTCTCGGACGACGCAGAAACCGTACCGGGATACTTCATATGATGCTGCGAATACCCCAGCCACATAACCGGGAGAATAAGCACATCCCGGGACAACCGCTTCTCAACGCGATTGACCACCTCCTGAAGAATCATCGTATCGGTAAACACGGGCAAATGCAAACTGTGTTGTTCGAGCGAAGCCACGGGTATAATAACCACCAGATCCCGTGACAAAGCATCGACATCGGGAGAAGTCATATTGGCGAGAAACATAAAAACTCCTTAAAAATGCGAATTAGAACATTAGGACAGCATTGTTTATTTAAATTATTTTCGTATATTACACAACAAAATATCCCGGAGGCATCTATGGAAATAGAAAAAGCATTAAAACTCACTTATCAGGGCGAACCCCTGGGCCACTCGTCGGACGACTTTGGCGGCTTACGCAAATCCAATGACGCGATAAATGATCGCGACGAACTCCACCGCCGAATGACAGAGAATGGCTACTTATTTCTCAAAAATTACCTGAACAAAGATGAAGTATTAGCCGCTCGCCAGGAAGTCATGGATCGGCTCATGGGCGCGGGTGTATTAGACGAACGCTATCCGGCAATCGACGGCATTGCAGCCTCAAAAAAGAAAATTGACGGACGCGCAACGGGATCGTTCATGCCCTTACTCGCGCGCAACAATCCCCCCCTGGACAAAGTAATCCACGAAGGCCCGATCATGTCGTTTTTTGACTTCTTTTTAGACGGACCTGCGCGCTACTTTGACTACACCTGGTTTCGAGCCAAACAGCCCGGACTGCACACCGCCACCAATCCACACTGCGACATCGTCTATATGGGCCGCGGAACAAAAAACCTCTACACCGCCTGGATACCCTATGGCGATGTACCCTCCTACATGGGCGGATTGATGCTGCTCGAAAACTCACACAAACTGCACGACCTGAAAGCGGGCTATGGATCAACAGACGTCGATCTATACTGCGAAAACAAAGACGATGCCCAGGAAATAGTAGAACGCGCACGCGCCGAAGGGCGGAACTTGACCAATCAAGAGCGGGCTTCTATAAAGTGGAACTCGAGCGGATCGTATTCCTCTAATGCCATACCCACCCGCAAAGAACTGGGCGGACGCTGGCTGGTATCGGAATACGAAATGGGAGACCTGCTGATATTTTCGATGTACACACTCCACTCAAGCTCCGACAACTACTCCAAAGAGTACCGCATATCATCCGACACGCGATATCAACTCGCATCGGACCCCGTTGACGAACGCTGGATTGGCGACGACCCGCCCGCCCATGGCATTCGCGCCAAACGCGGGATGGTATGTTGAGCGAATCAACGAATCAACGAATCAGCGAATCAACGAATCAACGAACCCCGCCCTACCACCCAAAACCTCTGGATTGCGGCTAACACCCTGCCGCAATGACGACACTTTTGATTGGGTTGGTTGATATGTAAGGTTGATGATTTCTTGATTCGTCTATTCGTCTATTCGTCTATTCGTCTATTCGTCTATTCGTCTATTCGTCTATTCACCCATTCCCTGACCGCTTCAGAACCTGGATACACGGCGTCCGGCCCTTGCTGCTGAACCTGTTTCTCTCCCAACCACGCCTTCCAATCGCCGCACGCCTGGCTCACCCCGCGCCATGTATCCCCACACGCGCCCATCGCCTCCTGCAAAAGCCCATCCAACTCAGCAACCAATTTGGGATCTTCCCCCACCAGATTGCGTTCCTCGTAAGGATCGTTCTCCAGATCGAACAAAACCCAGGGCTCCTTCTCCAAACGCGCGTAATTATATCGCTCGGTTCGCACCCCGCGCCACCCGGGCCACACCGCAAAAGTGTGATGCATCGTCGTATAGGCATACGCCTGAGTACGCGCATTGGGCTGCCCCAGAATCGCGCCCGAAAAATCTCCCCCATCCAGACCAGCCGGAACATCAACACCCGCCAACCCGCACAAAGTTGGGAAAATATCCGGTGTGCCAAACGGCATACTCAAGCTACAACCAGCCTCAACCTTGCCCGGCCACCGAACCAAAAACGGAACCTGCGTAGATTCTCGATAAGGCCATCGCTTGCCTCGCAAACCCTGGCTACCCAGCATCTCGCCGTGATCAGATGAGTACATCACAATCGTATTATCCGCCTGCCCGCTCTCTTCCAGCGCGCGCATCAACCGCCCCCACTCAATATCCAGCCCCTCAGTCATCCCGTAATAATGCGCGTACCAATCGCTCACATCGCTGGCCCTATCACCTGATAGCTTTGACGTATTCGGATGCAAATTCAAATCCCGATCCAGATAAGGCGCGACATAGGGATCCGGTGCTATAAGCGGCGGATGCGGCGGACCCCACGACATAAACAAACACCACGGTCCAGATCCCGCCCGATTTTTAATATACGCAATCGCCCTATCCGTCTCGATCTGAGGCCGATAAAAGCCACTACCCGCAACCGGGTCCCTACTATCCGTGGCATAAGCCCACTCGTAGTAATTATGCGCATTATCACCCACATACCACTCATCGTCAAAACCCAGGCGCAACGGATCGCCCGCATCGACCTGAATCTCGCCCAAATGCCACTTGCCAATATACCCGCATCTGTAACCATTCGCGCTAAGCGCCGTGCCAATACACGGATACACGCTCAAATCGGGATAAAACCGATTGGTCGTCACCCCCGTATGATGGCCGTATTTACCCGTCATCAACATCGCGCGATAAGGCGTACAAACAGGCGTACTCGAAACCGCTGCATCCAGACGCATCCCCTCAGCGGCAAACGCATCAAATTGAGGCGTATTGAGATCCTCATCGCCATAATAGCACCCCATCGCAGATGCCCGCTGCTGATCTGAAAACACATACAATATATTTGGCCTATCATCGGACATGGAAAATCCCCTTCCACTGGTAAATTTAGGAATTGATTAAAAACACTCGACACAATATAATGCACACTCAGAGCAAGTCAAAGATTCGCGCACAACGAAAAAACCACCTCAATCTAAAAATGAAACTCAAAAACGGCGACATCATCATCGACGACAACTTTCCGTGCAGCAGTGCCGGAGAAATGCGAATAATAGAATCTGGCATAAGCGAAATCGGATACAAAAAAGAAGAAATCCCGCAATGGTTCCAGTACCTGTTGGACGAACTATTCGACGGTGCAGGCGTACCCAAAGAATACATGGCCCATGTGCGCGTGCGTCACCTCGGCAACCGCGCAAAACGGGTAATACTGCGATTCCTACTAAGCAAAAAAGGCGCAAACTACATGTACCCACCCTGGTGGATCTGGCGAGAAAACACAGGATGGGCGTGGGTACCATCTGAAAACACGGACTTTCACCTGGCAGAACACATCGATATATCCGTCCACATCCAACCCGGAGAAACTATCCGCATCGCATCTGCCCCTTATGAAGACCCATCCGTCATATGCGAAAAAGCGCAACAACTATCCCAACAATACGACATCTGGACCTACCGGGAAATCGGCCACTCTGCCCAGGGACGACCAATCTGCGTATTGGAAACCCAACCGCGCGACCTGACACTACTCGTCGATGCCACAATGCAATCGTGCGAACCCGTATCCTGGGGCATCCTGCATGTAGCCCACAGCTTAACCATCCCAACCGCACGCACACAGCGATTATTAGACCACGTACAATTCTGCCTCATGCCCATCACAAATCCCGACGGCGTTTGCGAAGGACGCAGCGTAACCAATGCCATGGGCGAAGTCCCAAAATTCGGAATTAACCACCTCGTAGAAGGCAAAAGCGCGCCCAGAGAAACCGCGGCACTGTGGCAGTACTTCCTCGAAAAAAAGCCAGATGCATCCATAGAAGTCCACGCCCACTTTACGCGACCGGATTTTACGCGAAGCATTGGCATGCACGACAAAGCATCCATGCCACACCATCTACGGGCAAAAGCGGAAATCCTCGAACAAACCATCTTCGAAAACTACCATGTCAAACCATTAAAAAATCGAAAAGTACTCATCGACCCGCGACAACCCGAACACAACGTCTATGGCGACAAACACATCTGCGAACAAGCAGGCACAATCCGCACCTTTTTACAAGCAATCCCCGACAGCATTGACGCGCACAACGCCGACGTCAAAGAAATGGTAGAAACCGTCGCCCACGCGCTCATCAAATGGCAAAAATCTGGTACATCGTAGAGGCATAACCTATTTATGGAGGAAAACCCATGGCAACACACCTATCCCCAGAAGAACAAGCGGAGGGATTCACGCCCTTATTCAACGGCACAGACCTGAACGACTGGAGAATTATTGGACCGGAAGAAGGTTGGGAAGTCCAAAACGGATTGATAGTATGCAATGGCGAAGGCAGAGGATGGATACGCCCCAAAGCTATGTACACAGACTTTGTACTGCGCCTGGACTATCGAAACAGCGCGGGCGGAAACAGCGGAATATTCCTGCGGACAAGCGAAGAAGGACGCCCCGCCTATCAAGGAATGGAAATACAAATTTACGACGTACCTCACGACCCACTCAACAATAAATCAAACGGCGCCATCTACGATGCGGTCGCCCCTACGTCAGATCCGTCTCACCCGGCGGGGGAATGGAACTCGATTGAAGTATCCTGCCTGGGAACAATGGTAAACGTCATCATCAACGGACGCGAAGTCATATCCTGTGACACAAGCAAACACCCGGACCTCAAAGACCGCTTGAAAACCGGATACATCGGCCTTCAAAACCACCGCAGCCCCATTGATTTTCGCAATGTACGCATTAAGGTATAAAATCAGCCATCAGCTTTCAGTGGTCAGCTTTCAGTTCTCCGCCCTGCCACCCAAAGGCAAAACCTTCTGGATTGCGGCTAACATCATGCCGCAATGACGACGGATGGGACTGACCACTGACTACTGACTACTGCCCCCCTCAAACGCTTTAAGCACCCGATCAAACGCCTGGGCCGTCTGATCGATATCCGCATCGCTGTGAACAGCAGAAATCACGCCACCGGGCCAGGGCATCACATCCACCCCCTCTGCAATCAAACCGCAGCGAAGATAGTGAATCTGCTTCATCGAAATCCCGCCCTTGAGAACCGAATGAGGCACTGTGCCATCGTAAATATCCGAACATGTGTACGTCTGATCCTCGGACAACGGCAAAAATTGAAACCCCGAAAACTCGCCGTACACGAGCCAGTTCATCCCACGTCTCTGAATAACATCATTGAGCGCGTTTCTCAACACCTCGCCATTTTGATTAGCGCGGTCAGTAATATCATCTTCCGCAACAATTTTAAGCGTCGTCAACCCTGCACGCGCTGAAACCGGATTCGAATTAAACGTACCCTGGTGTGGCACCCGGTATCTGTTATTCCACGAAGCATCGTCGCGATACGTCATCACATCGAGCAAATCCGCGCGCCCCGCAATCGCGCCACCGGGAAAACCACCTGCAACAATCTTGGCAAAAAGAGCCAGATCCGGCGTCACGCCATAATATTCCTGAGCACCCCCGGGCGCCACGCGAAAACCCGTAATCACCTCATCAAAAATGAGTAACACGCCGTATTCTCGGGTAAGAGCGCGAAGCCGGCGCAAAAACTCACCCTGCGTGGGAACCCGCCCAAAACTCGCACCCGTCGGCTCCAGAATAACCGCCGCAATATCATCCCGGCTCTCAAGTGCCTGCGTGACCTGATCGATATTATTCGGCTCACACAAAACGGCATTCTCAATATGATCCTCCGTAATACCGCTCGGCGGCGTACCGTCAAAACTCGTCGAAGCACCAAAAGCCACCTGATCGTGCCACCCATGAAAATTCGTCGTAAAACGCAGAATTTTAGACTTATTCTGAAAAGCGCGCGCAACGCGCAACCCCAAAAGACTCGCCTCTGTCCCCGACGACGTAAAACGCACCTTATCCGCGCACGGCACCATCCGAATAATCTGCTCTGCCCATTCCAATTCCAACTCGTGTGACGCGCCGTAATGCGTACCCCTGCTCAACTGCTCCCTTACCGCCTCGGTCACCTCCGGATGATTATGCCCCAAAATCAGCGCACCGTGGCCCCCAAAATAATCGACATATTCACACCCATCCACATCCCACTTGCGCCCACCCTGTGCCCGAGCAACAGAAAGCGGATAGGGCATCAAATAGCGCGTATCGTGCGTCACCCCACTGGGAAAAGTCTCCCGCGCCCGCTGGTACAAAGCGCGTGACTTTGGCGTCTTTGCCATATATTTTTCGATCAACAAATCGCTCATCTTTTGTCCTTTCGGTTTTTCAGTACCTACACAATCTCTCAATACAAAGATACGGTTCTGGGCAGGTGGATGCAACTGCCTCTTTATTCACATCACACTTGCGCGTATTTATAGACCTTATTACCTTATATAACTATATTTGACGCGAATCCTAAGGAGAGGCCCATGCATCACGCGCTGGAGAACAAAGTCGCTATAATTGTGGGAAGCAGTTCGGGAATGGGAAAAGCGACCGCGCGATCTTATGCCCAGGCAGGTGCCAGCGTGGTACTGGCAGCGCGAAGCAAAGACAAATTAGACAACCTGAAAGCAGAAATAGGAAACCGCGCAATCGCCTGTCCCACAGACGCGCGAGATGTAGAACAGGTAAACCACTTAATCCAGACGACACTGGATGAATTCGGGCAAATCGATATTCTCGTGTACGCCACGGGAACGAACATCCCGGACCGCAGCCTTGAAGTATTAACCCACGAAACGTGGGAAATGATGATCGGCACAAATCTGACCGGCGCATTCAACTGCACAAAAGCGGTCTTGCCCGTCATGCGAAAACAGCAATCGGGCCTGATCATCTATCTATCTTCCGGATGCGTACAATCGCCCGATGTATCCGGCGTATCTTATCAGGCATCCAAACACGGCATGTCTGGCCTGGCGCACGGGACATTCCAGGAAGAACAGGAAAACGGCATTCGCACCACAGTAATCTTCCCCGGATTGTGCGACACGCCCATCGTCTTGAAGCGCCCCGTACCCACGCCCCCAGAAGTCATGGCCAAAGCCTTAAAGCCAGAAGACGTAGCTGACGCATGCCTGTACGTGGCGACCACGCCCGCCCGTGCGCGAATACCAGAACTCATTCTCTTACCCGCAGGACTGTAATACCAACCTCAAAACCTCTGGATATTTCCATGTCTATTTCCAGACCAGAAGGCACAAAGCACCTCACACAGGCGCAGGTCGCGCAATTTGTGAATGACGGATTTGTCATCGTCCCGGGTCTCGTCGATCCAGACCGCGTGCGTGCGGGACTAAAAGAACTAAAAAATAAAACCGGCATCGTGCCCGATGAGTCAAAAACATGGCCGACAGACAAAAATGGCATGCATGTAACCCAGGAAGGCATTGCGATTGATCGGACCATGTGTATCTCGCCCAAACTGAAAGCCATCGTGCGTGAACTCGCCGGACCGGCTGTCACCAATGAGCCGGGATTAAGCCCCATATTGCGATTTCCGCAGCCGGGACCCAAACAATTTGAACCGGGCGGCGCGCATATCGATGGCACGCGCCAGGGCAACGGCCTCACCGTATATCCCACTCACTTTCTCCTCCTCGTCATGGCCTATCTCACAGACACGGATGCACACGACGGCGCATTCACCGTATGGCCGGGCAGTCCCCGACAGGTATTTTCGTGGGCTTATACCAACAACATCGACCTCGGAGAAAAATGGCGCACAACCGGCAGCACAGGCGCGCCGGACATCCCGCTCAACGATCCAATCCCCGTCGTCGCACGGGCGGGTGACGTGGCGATATGCCACTATCTGATGGTACACGCATCTTCCGCCAACCGGGGCGACCACGTCCGCGTTGGGTTTCACGGATGGCTGAGGGCAACCCCCGAATACCAATACGTCCCAAAAACGGGACCACCCCAAACGGACTGGACCCCGTTGGACTGGATATTGAGAACGGACAATTTGCAATGAGAAAGGAGGTCCTTTTAATGCCGAGAGTTAGTAATTTTTGAAGAAGAAAACCAAGTCATCAGGCGGGGAAGTCATCCCCGTCAAAACCACAAACAAAGGAGTTGACACATGAATCGAATGTGTTTGCTGTGTATCATTTCCCTTTGCCTGGTATCTCAAGCCTTTGCAGGTACCACGGGAAAGGTCTCCGGCGTAATAAAAGACGCCAAATCGGGAGAAATATTGCCCGGCGCAAACGTCGTCGTGCTTGGCACCCGTCTGGGCGCGACAACAGACGCCGATGGCAATTATTTTATCCTCAATGTCCCACCTGGCCTGCTGGAAGTACAGGCGTCAATGGTGGGATATACAAAGGTCACACAGACAGACGTCCGCGTAAAAATCGACCAGACCACAAAGCTCAATTTTACATTGAGTGAAGAAACCCTCGAAGCCGCTGAGATACTGGTCATGGCCGAACGCCCCCCCGTAGAACTCGATCTCACGGGGAGCAAGCAGACGATGACCACTGAGGAATTGGAATTGAGCTGGGTCAACTCGGTTGAGGAAGCCGTAGAAATCCAATCGGGAGTGGGTATCCGCGGATCCATACGCGGAGGCTTTGGCGTCAATGCAGCCTATATGGTTGATGGCGTTGACATGCGGGATAATTTCACCCAATCCAGTTTTGTCGTGACCAATACCTCAGCCATCCAGGAAATGGAAGTGCTCTCGGGTGGATACAACGCGGAATACGGCCAGGCCAACGATGCGATCATCAATATCGTAACGCGATCAGCGCGAGACCGCTGGCACTGGAATGCAAAAACACGCATGCGCCCACGCGGCAAGTACCACTGGGGACGCAATATTTACAGCGAAGAAAATATCGAACACACATTGATCACCAAAGCGTACTTCGACAACAACGACATGGGTGCCTCGTGGAATAATTACTGGCAGGAACAGGGCCAAAATCCTACGGCTGAGTTCAACTGGCAGAAATACCAGGAATTCACCACGCCACCGGAAACTATGAGCAATTACGCGGATCTGGATCAGTGGGAAGGGGAGGGTTCTCTTTTTGGACCCATCAGTTCAAATATAGATTTGCTATTGAGCGGCAAGTACCTCAGAGGCGTAACCCGGTGGCCATCCATCTTGAATTACAGCCCCGAATGGAACTTCATTTCCAAGCTCAATTACCAAATAGCAGACAAAACCAGACTCACATTGTCCTATACGCATCAGGGAACGGATAATAGCGGATATCCAAAAATGTCGTACCTCTCATCAGACGACATTGGACACGCGACGGGCAACCACAAAACAGGGGAAATCAAAACGCCCTACGATCAACAGAAGTGGTCTGCAAATTCTGCCAATGTATTGCATGGAAACAATAGATTTCCGCGTCCTCCGCAGTACATTCGCACCAACACGGCGATGTCCAGACTGACGCACATTTTCAGCCCCAGGACATTCCTGGAATTCCGCGTTCAGTACCACCAGGTTCGGTATGATATGCACTACGAAGGTCTCTATCACTATACCTTTGAAGACTGGAAAAACCGCGTTACCGCACCATTAGCACCCGAGTGGTTCCCCACCAGCCCAATAAGCACGGTGATCAGCCGCAGGCAGCAGCCAGTAGATAAAGCCAGGCTTCATTCCTACAACTGGAAAACCACCGTCAAGCTGGATTTCTCCAGCCAGGTCAATGAACACAATTTGTTCAAAGCGGGCTTTTCTTACGAGCCGCAATACATAGACGAATGGCATGCAGGTGACTTCGGTCCTCCTTCCACACCATTCAACAAAGTGCCGCATCGAGACTATTCTCCGTGGGATTTCAGCGCGTACTTACAGGACCAGATCGAAGCCGAGGGCATGATCGTAAATCTGGGCTTGCGCCTGGACATGTTCAATGCCAACAAGATGGTGAATTACACCATGTGGGATCCCTATGCATTGGCAAGGGACACAGATGGCAATATCGCGGGCGGACTTCTGTCCTTTGACCCGGACGGTCCCCATGCGGTCAAGACACCGCTTCAGGTCGCGCTGTCACCCCGCGTGGGCATCGCACATCCGATTACAGCCAGCACCGTGTTGCACTTTATGTACGGGCATTTTAACCAGCGTCCTGGCTGGACACAAATCGCCGGCAACAAAACGATCTGGAACCGCGGGGCACCCGTCACCGGGCACCTTCTTCCCCCGACATACGACCACAATCCAGAGGAAGACTACAATTATCTCCACTGGTGGGGCAAAGGGGGCAATCCGGAGATTGGATACGAGAAGATGATTCAATACGAAGTGGGCTTTGACCAGGATATTGCTGGCGTGCTCGGCCTGGATGTGACCATGTATTACAAGGACGCCAAAGATCTGACAAAGCGCGGCTACCAGATGGGACGAGAAAATGCTTACGGCGCGAATCAGGGGCTTCAAGTAAACCTGTTTATGGATCCTGTCAACCCGCAAAAACAGACGCCTCAAGCTAACTTCACAAACCGCGGCGCGTGGTCTATTCAAGGTGGACGCCTTGATGCGCGAGGCCTGGAATTGGAATTGAGCACCAAACGCTGGCCCAATGCACAGTTCCAGCTCAAGTACGACCTGTCCTATTCCAGCACAGGTGCTTATGGTCCCACGAGCCTCTACATTCCCATTCCACAACCAGACGGTTCTATCAAGCAACTTGGACGGAATCGCTATCACGGCTCTGGCGAAAACAATCTCGAATTGTGGAACCCGCACAACACATTCAAACTCAATGCATTGCTCAGCACGCCCAACAACTTCGGTCCCGTGATGGGTAATTTCAACCCCCTGAGCAACTGGTACCTGAATTTGCACTACACTTACGCTTCGCCAGAGCGGTTCACTTACCATTCTCCAGGAGACACCAGCACCGAGCCGCTGAACCAGTCGTGGAGACCCTATCACCGCACCAATGCGCGTCTCTCAAAGCGATTCGGACTGTTGGGAGGCATGAGAGGCGAATTTGCCATAGATATACACAATTTGTTCAACAGCAAGCAATTGCGGCTACTCGGCGGACAGGACCTGTTCAATTACATGGAGAATGACGGACAATTGCCCGTGGTAAAAGCCTCGTACCTGCAGGAGGATGGATCTCCGGCAGAACACGTCGAACCCGACCAGTGGTTGATCTACAGGCCGGACTTGCAGCCGAGAGAACTGTTCTTCTCGTTATCGATTGAGTATTAGCACAAATAGCCGGGTATCAAGATGAATGGACGATACCCGGCCTGCAAATTCCCTTCTCAAACAACAAAGGAGTTTTAGATGAATGCAATACGCAGGCTTCTCCCACTCTGGGTGATGTGCCTCGTGCTGATGTTGCCGGAGGTTGTAAATGCCCAGGTGCTTACGGAGCCAGTGCCCGAGAGCCAACTCGTGGGCAACAACCCAATTGAATTTACCGCCGGGAGATTGTGGTGGGGCACGAGTACGGCAGCGAATTACGCAGAGACGGCGATTCCCAATGTCGTTTCATATCCCGGCTATTACCAGGCACCGGATCATATGGATATGATTGCACCCTGGATCTGGGTCAACAATCAGGGACGACGGGTTAAGATTAATTTAACAGAACGCAGTATTACTTCGTATGGCGGTGCTGCACAGACGATGGTCAACAATTACAATTACAATTTTGCGGGGACGGGCGGAACCAACGAGGCCGAGCAATGGGCCGAAGGGGTTTTCCAGACCTTCAAAATGGATCCATCCAGCGCGGGCCAGCCAATGGGGGCGATGTTAATTACCACCAAGACTATGGTGTGGAGCGTGCCTAAGTACGATGATTTTGTCATCCACAAGATCAAGATCAAACATGTAGATGACGTACCCTTTGAAGATTTCTACATGTGTTTCCCCGCTCAGGTGCAATACAACAACGGTCAGCTCGTGAACAACGCCTTCAAGTTCAAGAACGACATGCAATTCGACTGGGATCCCGAACGAAAAATTTTCATTTTTTACGACGATGTGCAGTGGCCCACCACGGAAAGCGCGCCCATTTCGTTTAGCATATTCGAGTCACCGGGAGACGTGACAGGTGATGCTGGCGACCCCGGCAATATCACCGAGGCAGGATCCCTGGATCGCAGGCTTTACGAACCAGAAGCCCGGGCGTGGGGCATTCTAAATCTGACTTACAACGGTCAGCCTGAAGAACCCCATTACAATATCCTGGCCGCGGCCGAGTCTGGCACGCGAACAGGCAACTTCGCGGGAAGAATGAGCGACGATCGCGTACCAACGCGCGAATCCGGGCGTCTGTGGGCGGGGCAAAGCTGGGAACAGGATTTGATAGCCTTTTCACACGATCAAGAACGCGCAAGCTGGATTGACCTTTGGAACGACCCATCCCGTCCCAAAGACGGATCGGTAGATGGCAATCTCTTCGAGCGATCACCCATGCTGTATTCCTACATTGGTCCCTACACTTTTCAGCCCGGCGATGAAATTGAACTGATCATCCTCTATTGCTTTGGCGAGATGGACCGCAATGTGTCGCAACGCGGTGGATTGGAAGCTGCACAACGATACCAGGCAGAAGGTATTGCTGCGTTAAAGCAAAACTGGGATTCGGCTCTGGAACTGATCGCCAATAACTACAAGTTGCCCGCCGATCAGTACCCGCCCCCAATCGTAGGCTCACAGCCATTTGTTGAAGACGGATACCCCAAGCTGGAGGCTGAACCATTTGCCGACGCCAGTACCGGAACACAGGGTTTCACCTTGACATGGCAGGCCGTTCCGGATAATTATCAGGATCCGGGCACAGGTGAAAATGACTTTGCCGGATATCGGGTTTACCGATCAGAAATTCACATCACGGGTCCCTGGGAAGAGCTTGCGGATATTTCCGCTTCAGAAGCCGCAGCTTATAAGCAGGGCGATAAGATCGTTTTTCAAGTCGAGACCGATCCCGGTATCCCTTTCCGCTTTGCTGTGACCTCCTACGATAGGCACGGGCTGGAAAGCGGCATAACGGCCTATACGTTTTTCGCTGCGGAAGCCCCCAAGGCACCATCAGATGATATGACCCAGATCCGCGTGGTACCCAATCCCTTCCGGCAGCGCAGCGGATTATTGGATCCGGCGCAGAATAACCGTTTGGCTTTTGTAAATATCCCGGCCAAATGCACCATCCGGATTTACACGCTTGCGGGCGATCTGATAAAAATTATTGAACACGACGGTTTTGGCGAAACCACCTGGGGCAGTCAGGCCAATGGCAATTATCTCCAGACGGACTTTTCCGAAAGCCCGGCCGCGGGACTTTACATCTATCACGTAACCTCTCACGTCGCGGGACAAGAAGGCCAGTCTCACGTTGGGAAGTTCATGATCATTCGATAAGCGGAGGCTATAATGAAACGTTGTACATTTAAGTGGACAATAATCCCAATCCTTTTGCTCGTGCTGGGATTTGCAAGTGAGGGGTTCGCGCAGCGGCGGTTCGAAGCGGAAGTGGGACCGGGCATTGAGGCCCTGCCCTATAGCCGCGTGGGACGGTCGGGCTGGCAATTTGCCAAATTGCCCTCCTCGGCGCGCATGGCGAGTCTGGGAGGTATTGCAACAGTGATGAGCAAGGCGGATGCCAACGCCGCATTGACCAATCCAGCTACAATCTCAGACATAACAAATATCAGCCTTTCGGGCAGCAGCATGAACTGGATTGCCGACATTACCTATTATTCCGGTGCTGTGGTTAAAAATTTTGACCAGTGGGGTGTTTTTGGCCTCAGCATCAATACCCTCGATTACGGGGATATGGTACGCACGGAAAACCAGGAACTATTTGGTGACGGTGGAGAAACCCTGGGCCGCACCCAGCCCGTTATAGACGGCTTGGGCACATTTTCAGGCGGCGATCTCGCCGTGGGCATCAACTACGGTCGGCGCATCACAGACCGCTTGCAGATAGGCGGCACTGTGAAATACTTCCAGGAAACCTTAGACGATGCCACTACTGGCAACTGGGCGATTGATATCGGCACGTACTATCACACCGGAATCAAAAGCCTGCGGATAGCCATGCTCGGTCAAAATTTCGGCCCCGATACCGAATTCACCAAATACGACGAACAGATCCAAATACCGCCATCACAAGTGCGAATGCCCATGGTATTCAAACTCGGTGCGGCTTTTGATCTGGTCGAACAGTCAGAGGATCAGCCCCATCTCCTCACGGTGGCAACCGAATTTACGCATCCCAATGACGGCGACGAAAAAATGCACGTAGGCGCCGAATACGGATTGCGAAACCTGGCCTATATCCGCGGCGGGTACCGCTTCAACTACGACGAAGAGGGCCTCACCGCTGGCGGGGGCCTCAATCTGAAGCGCGATCAATACGGGATCAGCGTGGACTACGCCTATATGGAATTTGGCCGTCTGGGTTCAGTACATGTCGTGACGGTCGGATTTGACTTTGGACAGTAAAGCCGCGTTTGCATCCGTCGTACAACAGGCGCCTGGCGGAGTACACTCATCCGCCGGCGCCTATTTTTTGTGAAAAATACACGCGCTCAATGGATTTGTCGTGGCGATTTCCGAACGCACTACTGAGGCACCAGAGACAGTTGCAGAACCCCAGGGCGTGACGCTCAGAGCCTTTATTCTGGCCATGATCACCATTGCGGGAGTGTGCCTTTTTGCGACCTATTACGGGCGGAATTTGATGAAGAGTTTTTTGCCCGTAACCGCATTGCTACCCCTGGTGGTGTGGATTGGGATCAACACCGCGTTGAAACTGACAGCGCCCCGATTTGCACTATCCCGCAGCGAAGTAGTGACGATTTTTGGGATTGTGTGGATGGTCGCCACTGTACCCGCGATCGGATGGGTGGGATATTTAATCACGGATATTTCCGCACCCGCGGCCTTTTCATCACCCGAAAATCGATTCTGGGAAGTAGCGGGTCAGTACTTGCCCCGGTGGTTATTTATGGATCGGGGCAGCGAAGTAGTAGAGCGACTATACGTGGGATTGGAACACAGAGACGAGATTCCCTGGGCACACTGGGTCGTTCCGCTGTTCTGGTGGTTTGTGGGGAGTCTGTCTCTGGTACTCGCCGGATTTTTTGCCAGCGTACTATTCTACAAACAGTGGCTCCTGCACGAACGCCTGTCATTTCCCCTGGCTACAGTACCCCTGGCACTCCTGGAAGAATCCGAGGGAAGCCGGGTTCCCGACGTATTCAAAGACTGGGTTTTCTGGGCCGGGTTTGCGTGTACAGCCGGCGTGATTTTCTGGAATATCACCGGCTATTTTGTCCTGACATTGCCCCGCATCACGATCTACGACCACTGGCTGACCACAGCGGTAGATACGGGACAGTATATTCCCACGATCTATTTGCGCATTCATCCGCTGATGATGGGACTGGCCTATTTGTGCCCGCTGAATATCTTGATGAGTTTCTGGTTTTTTTTCCTCGTCAATGCATTTAAGATGACAGTAATGAACCGCACGGGCTTTACCATCGGGTTGCAGGGCCAGACAGCCACGCCCGAAGAAATTTTGATGCTGGAGGCACACGGGGCACTGGTTTTTCTGGTTATCTGGTCGGTATGGGTGGCCCGAGATCACTTGAAGGAGACGCTACACAAGGCTTTTGGAGACCTGCGCTCTCAAGACGACGGGGTACCCGTGTCCTATCGCACGGCCTGGCTGGGATTTTTAAGTACCACGATTTTTTTCACCGGTTTTTTGCTCTCAATGGGCATCAGCCTGCCCTCGGCAATGGTGCAGATGGGCCTTCTATTCGTCATCTACCTCGGCGTAACCAAATTTGCGGCAGCCACGGGCTACGTGTTCCTCGCGCCCCAGGGAGAAAAAGGGTGGCAGATTATGAAGGCGCTCTACGGGACATTAAATATTTCGAGCCGGGATTTGACGGGTTTGATAGTGGTAAGCCGAAACGCGCTCGCCGGAGCACCAGCCCGCATGCTATCTGTGCCAGCAATTCCCCATTTTTTTAAGCTCCTGGGCAATGGGCTGCAGCGCTCATGGACCATCGTAGGCGTGTTGCCCGTTGCTCTTTTGGGGGCATTTACAGTGGCCTGTGCCGCACAGCTTTATCTGTGCTACATGGAAGGCGGATTGAATCATGCCTATATGCCCGACTGGCGACACATGGTCAGACAAGTGTCGCTGATTGAAGGGACACAGCCAGCGTATTTCGATCTGGACAAAACCATCGTGTGGTTTTTGGGTATTGCCGAGGCGGGATTATTGACGCTCTTGGGCATGCGGTACGCGGCCTGGCCGATTCACCCGTTCGGCCTGGCTTTTCCAGACAGCCGATTTCGCTACGGATTTGGGATTTTCATCGTATGGCTGGCCAAGTCATTGACATTGCGCTTTGGCGGGGTGAGCCTCTACCGGCGATCGCTGCCATTCTGGTACGGTATTGTGGTGGGATATCTGGTGGGAGTGGGAGCTTCGACAATAGTAGATGCGATCTGGTTTCCATTGAACCGACATTTCGTACACGGATGGTAACGAGGAGGAGGCCCAATTGTCACAAACGCCTGACCGCGTTGAAACTCCAAATACAGAAACCGAGAACCGGGTACGCAAAACAGCCGTATTGGCGATGGTAGGTACGCTGGTATTTGCGTGTGCAATGTCAACCTATGTGGAACTGAGCACGCGATCCGGTCTCCTGGCAATGTCCAATTTGCCAATGACCGTATTATTGCCCTTTGTATTCTGGCTCTTGGGCAACTCGATATTAAAGCGTTTTTGGCCCCGGTTATCATTGTCCGCAACAGAGATGCGGGTGCTATTTTGTCTCTTGTGGGTCGGCGGCTTGTTCGCCGGTTTTAACTGGGCAACGCAGTGGGCCGGCATGATGGCTGCACCGCGTTATTTTGCTTCGCCGGAGAACCGCTGGGAAGAACTGTACTTTGACGACTTGCCCAACTGGATGCTGCCATTAAACAGTCCGGGTGTGGTCAATGGCTTCTATCAGGGGCTGTGGTCAGACGTACCCTGGGGCGCGTGGTTGGGACCAATATTCTGGGCGGGATCCATCGCCCTTGCAATCACGGCCATTGGCCTGGGATTGACCGCATTATTTCAAAAACAATGGGCGCAACACGAACGCCTGGTCTATCCACTCGCCGAAGTATCCCTGGAACTCACCGAAGCATTTGATCGAAAACCGGGTTGGCCCGCCTTTATGCAAAGCAAGGTATTCTGGGCGGGATTTTTTATCGCGGCATTTCCCCTCCTCTGGAACATCGCAGAATACTTCATCCCCGATTTTCCTCGCATCTCAATTTTTGACCCCATGTTCGGACGAACCGGGCGCAGAGGCGCGCCCCTATCCCGATATTTGCCGCCCTTTGCCTTCTCCTACCGCATCTTGCCCACCCTGATGGGATTTACTTTTTTGTGCGACCTGAACATCCTGTTCAGCATCTGGTCGGTTTACCTCGTAGGCCTGGGGGCACAATACGCCATGAACCGCGTGGGGTTCACAGTGGGAATGAGCGGACAAGAAGCCGATGCGGGCGTCATCGTGAACCTTTTCTCGAACGGGGCAATGTTGGGATTAGCTCTTTGGGCGATATGGGCAGCACGCGGGCATCTGAAGCGCGTCTGGAGACAAGTCCGTAGTCCAGTTGCAGGCGAATCCGCCGAAACCATGATCCTGTCTCCGCGCAGCACTTTGCTGGTACTCGCGGGCGGGCTGATCTATATGGCATTCTGGCTTTATCAGTCGGGAAACAGCCCATCAACACTGGTATTGTGGATGGCGGCATTCTGGATCGGCCTCTTTGTATCAATGAAGCTCGTGGCTGCCACGGGCTTCGCCTATTTATTCCCCTTTTGGGCAGGCGGAACGACCATACTGGGCGATATGTTTGTGGGCACGCGCAATATGTCCACCCCCACGCTGGTAAGCACGCACATGGTGAATCACCGTTTGCTGGCAGGCTGGCGCGTACCAACGGCGCTGCCCAACATAGAACGGACCATGGCGAGATCGACAAAGACAAACCAATTGATCTGGATCGGCGTGCTCCTCGGCGTGATCATTGGTGCTTCATATACGGTCTGGCTGTGTTATACCTGGGGCGGCGCCAGCTTTCATTCCTGGGCACTGGAGGGTTCGGCGCGCGAACGTTACAATATCATCGCCGGAGCGGTCGGTGATACGGATCGGTCTGTTCCAGACCTGGAAAAAACAGGCGTGTACTTATTGGGCACCCTGGGCGCGCTACTATTTGCCGTACTTCAGGCGAGGCTCCCCTGGTGGCCCATCCATCCCATGGGATTGATGGTCATGTATAGCTGGTACATGCGCATTTATATCCTGGACATCTTCTTAGTATGGCTGGCCAAGCTGCTGGTGCTGCAATTCGGAGGGATCCTGCTCTACCGGCGGGTGCGCCCGTGTTGTTATGGATTAATCGTGGGATTTGTATTTGCAATCGGAATCGCATTCCTCGTAGATGTAATCTGGTTTCCAGATCAAGGACACGGGATTCACGGGTGGTAATTTATTTCAGGAGAGGAAAACCATGTATATAATCTTGCTGATCCTCGCCATAGGCATTCTGGTTGCATTACAAGTAATCGGCTACATAAAATGGCGAAAAGGTCAAATATCTTTCCGTCGGTTTATAGGTCCCCTTAGTGGTTTCATATTGCTACTTGTATCTTTTGCATTGCCCTTGCCTCCAAAATGGACTCTGGGAATACTCATAGCAGCTACAATCATATTTGGAATAGCCTGTTTCAGAGACAAGCGCACTCAGGGCTAAGCGGTCATTGCTGTGCTACAGCTTGATACAATCTAACCTCAACCGAAACCCCAGGGCAGAGATAATAGCCATCAGATTGTCGAGTTTCGGTTTGCTGCGACTCGAAAGCACGCGGTAGAGATGTTCGCGGTTCAATCCGGCGCGTTCTGCCAATGCACCAACCCCACCTTGTGCCTGGGCGACGTCGCGCAAGGCCAATAACAGCCCAGAGGTCTCACCGCTTGCTTCACACTCATCCAGTGCGACTTCCAGATAAGCCCGAGCTTCTTCGGGATCTTCAAGTGCTTTTATCAGTCCTTCTTCGTAACTGACCGTGTGTTTCAAGACCTGTTTTTTAGTCATTAAGTACCGTCCTGGGAAATATGTTCATATTCAGAATGTAGCGTACACGCTACAAAAAGCAAACGAAAAGTAGTATGGGTCTGAATGAATACAATCGGAACATCGCAAGTTCCGAAAAGGTGTGTGGATAAAAAAAGAACGGGACTCAATAGTCTGAGCCCCGTTCACTATGGATAGATCATGTTTCAATGCAAAAGACGGAATCGGAGATCTCGAAAAGCCGTTTTGCTTTCCCACACATTCAGCGCAATCGGTCCCGATTGATAGCTAAAATCAGTCACCTGATTGACCAACTTGCCATCAATATATGATGTAAGAGACGCGCCCCGGGCGGCGATTTGCACATCGTATTCCTGTCCGTGCTCAATGGGATAATTGACCACACTGAGCTTTGTTAGCCCCTCGGGACTAACCTTGCTAATGGCGACAGCCTGCCAGCCCAATAAGAAATCCAGCAAATACCAGCGCCGTTCGTCTTCGGACATTCGGAAGAAAACCTGAGCATTGCCGCCTGAAATGGGCGTGATGAGAAGCGACAGTTCATAACTTCCCCAGGAAGAATCACCGATGATAAGCGGAGAATCGTTGTCACTTGAGGGTCCCGCTTCACCGACGATGCCATCGTCCGTGCGCGTCCAAACGCGATGCAAAGACGCTTCGGTATATCCCTTTGCGGGACGCCAATCTGCCAAGCCATCACCCTGGATCAATTTCTCCCAGTGGATAACCCCTCTCATTCCGCTAATGACCCTGCGCCCGTAATCTTCCTGATTTTCCTGATCTACAAGTGTTCCATTTCCCATGACTAAAAGCCTCCTTTTCAGTTGTTTCCGCGATCTGTGTAACCGACTCTTGACAGTACCCACCGGAATACCGAGGATACTGGCAATCTGATTCTGATGTAATCCGACCAGATAAAACAGCGTAGTGACCATCCGATCCGCCGGGGAAAGCAATCTGAAAGCCCGCTTCAGATCAGATGCGTACTGTAACTCCACCACTTTCTCAGGATGCAAAAACTCGAGCTGTTGATATTCCTGCACCCTTGATAATCCCCGCGCCTCAAGGGTTCGCTTTCTCACCCATTTGAGAGCCACGTTGCGCGCAATTGTATAAAGCCAGGATGAGAACTTGCCGACATCATCGAGTTGGCTGAGATTCCGATAGGCAAGAATAAATGTCTCTTGCGTGGCATCTTCGGTATCATCAACATCTTGCAGCACAGCCCATATAACCCCAAACACCAGAGATCGGTGCTGGTTAATCAAATCGGCAAATGCTCTCTCATCTCCACCACAGGCTTTATCAACCAGGGTCTTGTCGCCCGGTAATGAATCATTCATCAGAGTACCCCAATTCGCGCGTTCATACAATAGATACAGTTTTTGGCATAAGGTTCACGAATTTTTCACAATTAACATTTCTCCTCGACCAGGTGTTCATTTTCGGACACTACTGTACCAAAATCGGACACTTTATAAGACGCCAAATTCAGGTGATTTTCGTAACTTGTTGTAATTCCAACATTTGACTTTTTCGGCACAGTTTTTGCTTCATAATCGTATAACCCGTTGTACTTTACTGCACAATAGAGAGGGAGGCCCGATATGCTCTGGAATTACCTCACCGTTGGATTCAGAAATCTGCGTCGGCACGCCTTCTATTCAATCCTGAATATCCTGGGATTGGCTGTGGGTATTGCGTGCATGTTGCTGGCGGTATTGTATGTGGGCTATCAGTTTCGTTTTGACCAGCACCACGAAAAGAGCGACCGCATTTACAGAGTCATCCGAAAAATTAAGGATGTCAGCGGCGAACGCTACGACCTGGGAACAAAGCCCGTCGCTCCTCATCTGCGCGGTAAATTCCCCGAAGTTGAGGCAGTGACCCGAATGCTCGTCAGAGGCATGTGGGCATCTAACGAGGAGCACGGTTTCAATACGCGCGTGTGCATAACCGATGCGGAGATGTTCGATGTCTTCACGCTTCCAATGGTAGTCGGCGATCCTAAAACCGGGCTAAACGATCCCCATACCGCGTTTCTCTCTCAGACATTGGCTCACAAGCTATTCGGCGAGGAAGACCCCATAGGCAAAACTGTCAATATTCACTACAAATGGTTTAAGGGCGATTTCACAATTACCGGTATCCTGAAAAACCAACCCAAGACATCAAATAACAAGCTACAGTTCGATTTTCTCACCACTACATATCCACAACCATCGGAACAATATCCGGAAAACCGATGGCGACAGCAGGTATGGGATGGGTGGCCCTCGAATTGGGTCATCGGACCATTGCGGACTTATGTATTGTTACGCCAGGGAGCCGATGTTGCTGAACTACAAAAAAAATTACACGCTTTTGCAGCCGACCATCAGCTTGCTGGTCCCGAACGCTATGATTTCTATCTACAACCACTCGACCGCATCCACCTGTACTCGATGCAGGATTACGGCACAGCGGAGATCAATGCCGGAGACATCACACGCTGCTATACGCTACTATTCATTGGGCTACTCGTGCTGTTGATCGCCTGCATCAATTACATCAACCTGATAAAGGCACGGTCAGCCAGCCGGCTGCGCGAAGTTGGCCTGCGCAAAGTCGTGGGCGCAACACGGTTGCAATTAATGGGTCAATTTTTGGGCGAGTCCCTGATCATCGTCTTATTAGCAGGTGTACTGGCGGTATTATTTGCCTCCGATGCACTGCCCTTTTTTAATGACTTCATGGGCGTTGATCTGCATTTGGCCGACGCGGGTACAGTATTCTTCCTGGCGCTTTCATTATGCGTATTATTGGGTACGGGCCTGCTCGCCGGGAGCTACCCGGCATTTATCTTATCTGCATTCGAGCCAGTTCGCGCGTTAAAAGGCACGCTGCGATCTCGACGCCTGAGTTTGAACCAACTGATGGTCGTGCTGCAGTTCGGCATATCTGTGGTCTTGATCATCACGACACTGGTGGTGTATAGTCAGCTCTCATTCGTGCGTACCAAAGAACTGGGATTTGAAAAGGAACACACCGTCATTCTGCCGTTCTTTTTGCGAGATCGCGGACTGAGGCCACAGGCAGAAACCATCCTCAATGAATTGCGCGCACAACCGGGTGTGTTGAAAGCATCGGCATTTCACCTGACGCCTGGACAGATTGGTCCGGACAGACGCATTCTGCAAGCCGAAGGGCACGGTGATGCGACATTCAAGCTATACTGGAACAGCATTGATGACAACTATCTCGATCTGTTTGGATTGTCCATTGCATCGGGCAGGAGCCTTGTTGGTATGCCCTTCTTTCGCCAAATCGACGAAAACAAATGGGAAACGTTCGCGCTGATCAATGAGACAGCCGCACGGGAACTCGGATGGGACGATCCCATGGGTAAGTCTCTTTTTTCTTCTAATGGTCGGATTCAGACCCAGGTAATCGGCGTGGTTAAAGATTACCACAACCAGTCGCTGCACCACGGCATTGCACCCATGATATTGGAAAACTCCCCCAGTTTGAGCCGAGTTGCCGTACGCCTGGCACCCGGCGATTTGAGGACACAACTCGCCACACTGGAAAGCGTGTGGAAGCAGTTTTTGCCGGACCGGCCTTTTGAGTATCAATTCTTCGACCAGGCACTCGATGCGTATTACCAGTCAGAAATAACGCTACAAAAAGTGTGCGGGATTTTTGCCGCGTTGTCCATCTTTATCAGTTGTTTGGGAATGCTCGGATTGATCGCGTTTGCCACACAACAGCGCACCAAAGAAATCGGCATTCGCAAAGTCCTCGGTGCTACAGAGGGCAAGATCGTTCTATTGCTAACCCGCAATTTCCTGTGGCTAACTATCATAGCCAACGTAATCGGATGGCCAGTGGCGTACTATCTCATGTCCTCCTGGCTCAATGATTTCGCCTACCGCATCAACCTGGAGCCACTCATGTTCATTGCTACAGGGCTATTGACGCTGGGGATTGTGCTCGTCACAGTGGGCGGACAAGCCTGGCGTGCGGCCTGCGCCAATCCGGTTGACGCGCTGCGGGATGAGTAGCGAACGCATTTTTTTATCCACAGGCTCGACTCAAAAAAGGAGATGATAAAATGTATAAAGCAATCAACATATTTGTTCTTCTTCTCGTCTTTGCACCATTGAATACCGCATTTGCCACTGAGTCAGCGGAAACGGTTTTTAATCAAGGGATCGATTATCTCTACGAAGGCGAATGGGAAAAAGCTGGCACATCATTCAAAAAAGCCATCGAAATAGATCCAAATTTTCAAAAAGCCCATGAATATTACCAGAATGTCGAGTTCTTTTTCTTTGAAAGAAAGGAAGAAATACGCACCGAATACAGAGAACGGATCAAAAAAGACCCCCAAAATGCTGTTCTATATGTTCTCTTAGCCCGTATTCTTGATCGGAATTCTGACGAAAGAATTGAACTACTGGAGCAAGCAATAGCTGTAGATTCGACCTTTACGCCCGCTTATACTCAGTTGCTCTTTGCATACCATCCGAATTACGAAAAAGCTCAAGATATTCTTTCAAAGGGATTAAAAATCCAGCCCCATTCAATCGAATTGCTTGACGCACAAGCAGGGTTGTTTGCCTCTATGGGAGAACCTGAACGCGCACAAGACCTATCTCGCGAAATCATCACTTCATATCCAGATTCAATCGACGCCTGCTGGGCTTATCGCGCACTTGCGGAGTCAGAAGAAGACGAGAAAAAAAGAATAGAATTGCTGGAAAAGACGATGACTTTAATGGAACAAACGGATTTCGCCTTTTCTGATGTGTATTTGGATTTGTATATCCTGTACGAAAAAATAGATCCTCAAAAAGCTATAGCCCTGGCCAAAAAAGTAACACAAATTCGTCCTCCTTTCTATGATCGCCGGGCACCATTCGAAGCATACCGTTTTCTCTATCACTACTGGATCAAATCGGATACAACCAAAGCAATAGATGTAGCAGTCCAGGCTTTGAATTCCAATTCAAGTAACCACAACATCTATTCATATTTGGGCTTTCAACTCATACAAATAGAGAGAGATATACCATTAGCAATCCAGTTGCTCAATAAGGCTAAAAAATTCGATGGTCCGGACCAGTTGTGGGGACGTACTGTTTTGGGAGATACCCCACGCAGCCAAAGCGGATATTCAAAGATCTGTGAAGAGTTGGACGCGTATTATGAAAGTTTGCTTGGACGTGCCAAATTTGTCAAAAAAGACTACACGGAAGCGATTCAGCATTTGTCATCAGCAATTGGTAAAATTGGAGATTCCGCTTTAGATGCTGAAGGCTATTTCTGGTTGGGCAGAGCATACGAAAAGATAGAAAAATGGGATAATGCAATGGTCGCATACGCAAATAGTTTGGCAGAAAGAGAAGATAAGAATGTGCGTAAGTTTGCCGAGCGTCTGGGAAGCCAAATTACCGGGCTAAAAACATCTGTTCCTGAAAAAGAAGTCGTCACTATTGATGAACTGATCTCGGAAGCACAGATTAAAAAAAGTATGCCTGCGCCAGATTTTCAGGCAGAGATCCTTGAGGGTAAAAAAGTCTCTTTGTCAGACTATCAAGGCAAAGTTCTAATACTTGACTTTTGGGCTACGTGGTGTGGACCCTGTTTAGCAGAATTGCCATATTTTCAAGAGTTAGTGAACCTTTATAAGAACGATCCATCCGTTGCTTTTCTCACAATTAGTCAGGATCGATCCAAAGATGTCGCCCGAAAATTCATTGAGCAAAAGGGTTACACATTTCCCGTTATTTTTGATACGGGTATCGGCCAACTTTTCGAAGTTGAAGGCATTCCCCTCTTAATAGTTATTGATAAAGAAGGAAAAATACGATACAAGCATTTTGGATTTGACCCCAACAATGTTGACTTCGTCCAACTGATGAAGAAAGAGATACAGATCGTCCTGATGAAATAACCCGGTCGCTTATTGATGCAATACAGAGAGTTGAGCAAGAAGGATACCCAATGGAACACACATCAATACACCAGACCACTCTAAGAAACGATGCGACGTATGGACTTGGAGAAATCGCGCTTCAACATCCACCCGAAACGTCTCCTATTACCCCAGCCACTCGTATCTCAATCGAGGCAATCGGCGTACACAAACACCTGCTTCACGGCATAGGAATCGATTGGGGATGCGGCGGCGGATGTCTCACCATCGCTGCCAGTCGGATTTCTGAAGTACGCCGCGTGGTTGGATTCGACATCTCCGAAGAAGATGTGGCGACAGCCGGCGAGAACGCGCGATTGAACAGAGCCGAAGCCAAGACCAAATTCATGCGCTCTGACTCCTTCGATCCGTTTTCCGACACAGACCGCCGCGAACTGGAGAATCTAAAAGGAAAAGTGAATTTTATCCTGGCCAACCCACCATCCAGCGAGAACGATGACGGATTCGAGTACAGAAGAATCGTTCTGCGCGGTGCCAGAGACTTCCTGATAAGCGGAGGTTGTGTATTCCTCAGCATCTCCTATCAATACGGCATGCCGCGGATTACCAATTTGGAGAAAGACGTCCCAGGATTCCGTCACGAAGGCGTTCTGGCGACCACAGATTGTGTCCCATTTGATCTTGCGCGACCCGACCTGATGCACTGTTTGGAATCATACGCGCTTGAAGAAGACAGAGGCGGCCTCGAATACACCTTCTGCAACCCATTGCAACCATCTGAAAGTCTGGACGCTCGAGCCTCTTTGAAGCTGTTCAATCAAACGCAACACAGCCCCTTGTCGAGATGGCAAACTCATCTATTCAGATATTCTTAGAGACAGTAAGAATCCTGAAGATCGAAATGACTATGTCAAAAAATATAAATATTGAACTGTTAGTCCCAGACCAGATAGATAATGTCCTTTCACTGTCACAACGGCTAAACATTGACTCTATACCCTGTTCATACTGGGGGCTGGATAGCGATAGGGTTTCAGAATTGATAGATAGACCCAATAGAACACGAGTTGCTTTGAAGAAAAACGTGCTCGTGGGTATAGGTACAGTGTCTCAGGGGAACTTATATCAAAGGCATTTAGCTGAAATCAGTGTTGCTGTTTGTCCCAATTACCGTCAGCAAGGTATCGCGAAAATGTTAATCAGTGCTTTGGAAGATGACGCAAAGGCTATAGGCGTGGAAATGATTAAAGCACTTATCTGGACAGAAAATTTGCCTTCCAAGCAGCTTTTTGAATCATTGGGCTATGAACATCGAACAACGCTATATGCCGAATTTAAGAGTCAGGATTTTGGCGAGATGGATAGTTGTGTGTATTACAAAAGGTTAGCCTATCGTGGATAAGATCGAATGGCACACCACATTTCAGTCTTAGAAGAAGGTCAATTAATAGAGGAAGGCAGCCACGAGGGTCTGGTGGCATTAAAAGGAAAATACGCCGAGATGTTTGATATCCAGGCTAAGAGTTATCGTTGAAGGAAATTTCTGTGACAAAGTAAAAAAAATAATATTCTCACGATTCAGGATGGGAGTTCAAAATGGTTTTGAGTTATCTTCGCACATCTTTCCGAAATCTTCTCCGGCACCATCTTTACACGCTCGTCAACATCCTTGGCCTTGCCGTGGGGATGGCAGCTTGTATCCTCGTCAGCCTGTTTTTGCAGCATGAGTTCAGCTATGATGCCTATCATCATAACATAGACCGCATTCATCGGGTACTAAGGCTTCGACACCCATTAGGTAGCGGCCTCTCATATTACGCACTCGGCACTCAGGACAGGGCTGGCCCCACACTTATCGATGAATTGCCCGAAATTGAGGATATGACCCGCTTCGTCACGCGGCCCATGTGGGCTGGTCTTGAAGGTCGCGGCTTCGATGTGCGTGGAACTATGGCCGATTCCAATTTTCTGCGCTTTTTCACCTTTCCATTAATCGATGGCAGCCAACCACCCCAATTAGCACCTGGATCCGTCTATATCACCGAAAGTTTTGCACAAAAGCTCTTTGGCTCCTTAGACGTTATCGGTCAAACGCTCAAGATTTACTACAAATGGGTAGAAGGCGACTTTTACATCGGCGGTATTCTTCGCGACCAGCCAGTTGCCACATCGGGTGAGTTTGTGTTTGACCTGTTAATCAATCATGAAGGGACCACCGCGCCTGGAAATCCTCCTTGGAATCGAAAGTGGTCTTCCAAAACTGGACTCCTCGTTCTGAGAACCTTTGTTAGGCTCGCGCCTGATGTTCCCCTGCCATCTATTCGTTCCAAGCTCCATGATTTTGCACATCGTCATCTGGGCAATGGTGCAGATCCGCGTGACACCTACGACCTTATGCCCTTGCGTCGTCAGCATTTGCATGCCCGACGCGATTTCCAATTGCAGATGGATGGATGGGACCAGCAGGCCGGTCTTGTTTTAGGAGACATCAACCGCTGCTATACTTTTGGCCTTGTAGGGACAATCATTTTGACACTCGCCTGTGTCAACTTCGTAAATCTATCCACAGCACGGGGATCGAACCGCGCCCTGGAAGTTGGTGTGCGCAAGGCCGTAGGATCCACACGCGCCCAGCTTGTCGTCCAGTTTCTCGGAGAGACTGTTCTCCTTGCCGGGATATCGGCTATTTTGGCACTCGCCATTGTCGAACTTACACTTCCCATAGTGAATAGCATACTAATTTCTTCTTTTCAGCTAAGTGCCTGGTCCATCGTCGGTACTGCATTACTCGCGCTCTTTGTCGGCCTAACTGCTGGTGCATATCCAGCAATGTTCTTATCATCTTTTGCCGCTGTGCAAGTTCTAAAGGGATCAGGACAGAAAACCGGCGGGCGATCTCAACTCCGGCGAAGTCTGGTAACTTTCCAATTTGCCATTTCGGTAGCCCTCGTCATTGGTACCCTCATTGCCTGGCAACAAACAAACTACATTCGCACACGCGACCTCGGATTTACGAAAGAAGGCTTGATTACAATACCTCTGCTTAAGGAAGATCAACGCTTGCGTGAGCACTTTGAAAGTATTCGAGACCATTTTGAGACAGGTCCCGATGTTTTGGGTGCGACTGTTTCGCTGTTCCCGCCTGGTGCCGAAAATACCTTTGATCGCGTAACGATCAGACTGCTGGACCCGCCGGATTCTATAAGTGTCCACATCCTACCGGTAGATCACAAATTTACCAAGGTCTATGATATCCCCATTCTTGAAGGCAGGCCGTTGGCTTTAACTGACAAGGGCCAATTAAACTTGCTCCTGAACGAAACAGCCGCTCAGGCACTGGGCGGCGCAAAACCGGGTACCGTCCTGCACTTTTGGGGTAGGGATTACACTGTCGTTGGTATTTTCAAAGACTTTCACAACAGCAGTCTGCACAATCCCGTGCGCCCCCTGA
>VXRD01000031.1 GCA_009838845.1 Gemmatimonadota bacterium
TTTTTTGCGATTACAGTTACATTTATTAAAATTTATTTACAATTATTTACAGTTATACTGATTATGAATCAATGTATATAATAAATAACGAAAATTGTGGTCTATGACAAGAAAAATTATACAGGGCCTTAAGTGTATTACACGCTTATATGGGGGCTTAGATTCATCAATTTCAGAAGTGAGATAAACCCGCTAAGCTGTCCCTACTTCGCGGGCGACTTTGGGGCGGCGGAGTTTCCAGATCATACCATCCAGAACAAAGTGGGCAAATGAGGTGCCATAGGCAAAAAAGAGGAAGGCAAAAATGGACCAGACGTAGAGACCATAGAGAATGCCGCAGATAACTGCGGTAAAGAGAAAGGTATTGCGTACAATATGGGTTGCTGCCCTATTGAGAAGTGGCGCGTCAAGAGCCGAGGTGCGGACTTTATTTTTTATTGTAAGCGCGACCAGAGCGATGTATTCGGAAGCGTGATTGATACTGGTAGCAATGTAGATGGCACCTGCCGATAGGGTGGGGCCAATGCCGTAGAGAAAGACCACAGAGGCAAAAAAGAGCAATTTGGGAAAACTGACACTCTGGGCACCGCGAAATTCATAGAATAGCCAGGCCAGGGTGACCAGAATAGCCAGTCCATATAAAATGTGGGAGATCAGGAGCGGAGGCGTGAAGTCGAGCAGGTTGCGAAGATAGTGCATGACCTTGACATCGGCTTCTGAACCAAAAAGATAAAAGAAACCTGCCAGCCCCCAGAGATACATCGTCCACGCATCGAGGCGCTTGTGACCCCACCGCGCTTTGCCGGAGTAGATGCGGAGAATGCCGTATTTCTGACGGACAAAGTGAAAATAGTTAAAGAGATACCAGAAGGCGAACATTTCGGGTTCGTCAATGCGAAAAAAATAACAGAGTCCGACAAAGATAAAACAGAGGATGGGGATAAGCGTATAAAGAACGCGAGCGCGGCTAAATTCGGCGCGGTCTAAATAGACGAGGAGAAACGTGAAGTAGCGGTGAGTCGCAAAAAGAAACGTGACAGAGATAATCCGGATGGTATCGAAGTATTTGGAAAACAGGTAGGGAGCAAAAAAGAAAAGCAACCAGCCCAGAGTGATGCAGGAAAGATCGACAGCGGGCGTAACAACCCAGAGTGTATGTGTTTTTTTGACAGACATAGGACGTAATTCCAATCCTCTCTACGAATCAGCGGAGCGGGGTACAACTGCGCCAGCAGTTCATCAACGGCGGATTTTGTAACAACTTGAGGTAGCGGGGCGGGATTCGTCTATTCGTCTATTCGTCTATTCGCGCTTTTCTCGTCTATTCGTCCACTCGTTCCAATTCCTGAACAATAGCCGTATGCCCTTTTGCCCTGGCCCACATCAAGGCTGTAACGCCGTCTTTGTCCTCAATTGCGACATCGGCACCACCTCTTAAGAGCGCGCGGACAGCTTCGACGTGTCCTTCAAACGCAGCGGCCATCAAGGGCGTGCGGCCCTCTCTGTCGGGCGCATTGACATTCGCGCCCACTTCCAGTAGAAATTCGATTCGTTCGGTTTTACCATCCCACGCAGCCCCCATCAAAGCTGTATCGCCCATGTTATCCCTGGCGTTGAGGTCTGCTCCTCTTGCTATGAGCACCCGCACGGTTTGGCGGTGATCTTGTAAAATAGCACGCATCAGAGGGGTTTCGCCAGCACCGCCTCTGATATTGGGAATACCTCCTTTTGTCAGGAGCGTATCGACAATAGCGGTATGACCTTTGAATGCAGCCAATAGCAAGGGGGTATCGCCCAGGTTGTCTTTGGCATTGGGATCGGCACCCGCATTCAGGAGGGCATCGACCATATCTGTTTGGCCTTCGATTGACGCCCAGGTGAGCGCAGTCCGGCTGTCCTTATCTCTGATATTGGGATCAGCGCCGTTTTCGAGGAGAACTTTTACCGCATATGTATGGCCTGCAACAATCGCGCTCATGAGAGCCGTGCGTTCGTCGTTATCCTGCGCGTTGACATCTGCGCCCGCGTCTATCAAAGCCTGGAGCGTGGTTGTGTGGCCTTCTACTGCTGCGGGCATCAACGCAGTGGCGCCATGGGCATTTTTCAAATGGAGATTTGCGCCTTTTTTTAAGAGGACATTGACAATATCTGTATGCCCATCAAAAGCAGCGGACATCAAAGCAGTGGCACCGTGCTTGTCCTGAATATTGGGATCGGCTTTGCCCGATAAAAGTGCCTGTACCGTCTGGATATGTCCTTGAAAAGCCGCAACGATCAATGCCGTTTCTCCGCTCATTCCCTGAGCATTGGGATCGGCACTTTTATCGAGAAGCGCATTGACGATGTCTGTATGCCCGCCCCTGGCTGCGACCATCAGCACGGTGGTGCCATATTTGTCCCGGGCATTTGCATTATCGCCTGCACTCAGACGCGCCTGCACATCGGACAGGTTTCCCTTTGCCGCGGCTTCGAGGAGTTGTGTGCCATTGGCTTGCGCCGCTGTGAAAAAGAAAAAAATACATGTAAAGATATTTCTGAACATATAGGAAAAGTAAAAAGTCAACAAAAAAAGTCAAAGAAGATTCGGGTGCCCAATTCATTCTCAGGGAATTGGAATATTGAGATCAAAAGTCTGGGCGAGCCACTGATAGTAGAAACGCTGCGCGGTATCTTGGAGGATCTGGTCTTTCCATCCAGCGGCGAGGCGTTCGACTTCGGCAGTGTTGCCCGCCATACACAGCGCGTAGAGATACAGGTAGCGTAGCGTCGGATCGGAAGATTGGGCATAATACCGTGCGGCAAGGGTATAGTCGCGCTCCGCCAGGGCGCGGGCAGATAGGTAGGGGAGGTAAGGGGTTTTCTCTTCGCCTGCTTTGAGGCGGGTATCAACCGCATAGAGTAAATCGTCCTGAATTTGGAGATGCCACAGCGGGAGGGTGCGCAGATCGATCTGCGTGAGAAGCGTGTGGAGGGTAGCGATGCGAGTCCCCTGATCGCGCGTTTTGTCAGCCTGAGAAATTAGCGAGGCCTCGAGAAGACGCTGCGCTTCAAAATAATCGAGCGTGCGCCTTCGCATGCCATAAGGCCATGCTTTGCGAATAAAGGTGCTCTTTTCAAAGCGCTCGCGTGTGAGCAGGGGATTCATCCACCGGTCGTAAAATGTCCGATGGGGTTCGCGGTTGAAAAAGCCCACGGAAAGGCGTTTGGGATAATTATCGACCAGTGGTGGGGTGTCGCGTGTGAGCGCGTTGAGGTGGTCGGCATCAGACATGAAGAGAGCACCGAGTTGTTCGGGACGTTCCAGCCCGAGGGCGCGAAGTTCGGAACGCACGACGGGATCGTGCCACTGTCGGCTAAAAGAGTTCTCTGATGGGGAATAAGAGGCATTTCGAGAGCCGGCGAGCATCCAGTTAAAACCCGCTCCAGCCCAAAGAGAAGCGTCTTTGAACACATTGCAAAAGGCGCGGATAATGGCTTTTGTATCCTCGGGTTTGAGATGGTGAACCGGAAGCCAGTACGTGCATAAGCCCCCTTCTGAAAGACGGTCGTAGATGAGTTGGAAATATTCCTGCGAGTAGAGATTGACCACGCCGGCCTGTCTGGGTGGCGGGGGTTCACTGGTGATGAGATCGTAGCGGTTTTGCGTTGTCTGCAAAAAATAACGCCCGTCGTCAATATGCACGCGCACCCGGGGATCTTTCAGAGGTTGTGCGTTCGGATCGGGATAGACGATGCGATTCATCTCGAGTACGTCGCGGGAGATATCGACCACATCGATATGCTCGAGTGATCGCGTATCGGTAAGTGCTTTGGCTGTAGAACCCACGCCAAAGCTGATCAGTAAAGCACTTTTGAGATCGGGATGTAGGGCGACGGGCCAGTACACATAGAGCTTCATATAGCGGCGATTGACCAGACTGCTGGACGCCATTGAGAAGCCATCCGTGAGCATCTGGTACGCAACCGGCACGCCAAAATAAGCACCTTCCAAATAGATAATCGTCTCCGTGCATCCTTCGCGGGTACCGGCGATTTTCCATGTATCGGGATAGCCAAAGCGCTGCGCGACAAAGGTGAAGTACGTATTCTCCATCCGCCCAAAGGGAAAAAGGACCAGAATCAAGAGGTACGCGGCAAAAAGGACGTAATACACCCGGTACTTCCGGCGCAGACCTGAAACGAGAAAAGCGACAACACCGTAGCAAAGGGCCAGAATAAAGATTGCAATCTCCATGCCCAGAATGGGCAACAGCCCAAAACCCGCAATGAGCGCACCCAGACCAGCACCGATGGTATTGGCGAGCGTGAGCAGACCAGCGGCCCGGGTATCGGGCTGCACATGGCGATTGAGCGCGGCACCGATGAAAGTGAATAGGACGCCCGAGAGAAGAGATACGGGAAACATCAATGCCAGAGATAGTGTCAGGATTTGCGATATGTTGCCAATATACCCCGTTCCGAAAGGTGTCACCACATAGACAAAAGTCAGATAGGTGACAACCGTGAGTATCCCGGAGCTGAGGGCGAGGGCGGGAAGCACGCGAAATGCCCCGGCATTGCGGCGCAGCCATCGGGCGGACAACTCACCCCCCACGCCAATACCTGTGAGTACCACAGAGAGCATCACGGCAAACGCAAGCGTAGTCGCGGGCACAAAAAGGTGGAGGAAGCGGAACCAGATGACCTCCAGCGCCAGAAGAATAGCCCCCGAGAGAAAGGCAGCACCCAGCAAGCATCCGGCCCGGAAGGTTGGTAGCTTGTCCAATTTCGGAGGACTTCCCTCGCGTGCGCCAGAGAAATAGCGTGCGATTCCAAAAGCACCCCCGGCGGCGATAATATCCAGCAGCGCGGCGACCCATGCCGTGCCCCGGACTCCGATCCATTCGATGATGGCAACCTCTCCCGCGACCGCGCCGACCACGGCGCCCAGCGTATTACACGCATAGAGCCGACCAAGCGCGATCCCAAAACCACCTTCATCGTCGGATATAGAAGCGTCGTCTCGCACGCGCAATGCCCGGACGAGAATGGGCAGGGTAGCGCCCATCGCAGTGGTGGGCACGATGAGAATGGCAAAACTCAGCAGCAGGCGCAATGCGTTGAGCAAAAGGGGGGAATCGAGAAAAGATGCGAGAAAAACCGATAGCCCTGCAGTAAACGCGGGCAACATCCAAACGATGGCTACCCCTGACAGGGCAATGGCAATTTCCAACAGCGCATAGATGCGTACGGGGCGTGCGATACGCCTGCCCAGGCGAGCAGATAAGCCATTGCCCAGTGCCAAACCACCCATAAATGCGGCCAGCACCAGACTGGATGCCGTAATACTATTGCCAAATGTAAGCCCTGCCTGGCGGAACCACAGAGTTTCAAACAAAAGAGCGGCTGCACCCGAAAAAAAGAAGATCGCGTACAGGATAGGGTATAAAATACGTGTCATAAAAATCAAACAACGCCTTTCTAATAAATCTGTCAAGGGCTATCCGATTGAATTTTTTTTTGTTTTTGTATATTATTGTAACAGGATAGAGGTTAGTAAAACAAGCACACGACGTAGCCTACAACACTTAGCACTCAAGAGGTATTTTTATGCGTATCGCAATTGTATTTTTGACTTTGATAGTCGCTGTTTGTGAAGTACGCGCCAGTGAGACAGATCTCCCACCGCGCGGAGAAGGGTCCATAGCTTTCGAGATTGATGTGTGCAGTTTTCGATATCGGGGCCGCGAGGGTTTCGAAGAAGTAATATTGCGGTTCCCGGTGGCGCAATTTGCATTTTTGCGGCAAAATTCGGGGATTTATCTCGCGCGGTACAAGCCTTCGCTGCGGGTCTTAAACGAGGACGGAGAGGTTGTGCAACAGGTGGAGGCAGAAAGCCGCCTGACAGCCGAATCGCTGGAGGCCACCGTCGATACAGACCGCATGGTATATGATATGGTGCAGGTGCGTCTGCCCGCTGGTCGCTATCGCGGGGAACTGACCTTGAGCGATTTGCAGGCAGATCGGGCGGGATTGGCGGTGTTTTCTCTGGATGTGCCCGCTTACGATCCCGGGAAAATAGGGATGAGCGATCTGTACCTGTCTTCTGGTTTTAATCCGCAGGGGGCGGGAGAGAGCCTTGAGATGTTCCGGAAAAATGGGCGATTGATACTGCCCAACCCCGCGCGACAATATCGACGAGGCGTACCGCTCTACTTGTATTTTGAGGTGTATTATCTGGGCTACCAGAGCCACCGGGTTGAGATGCAGATAGAAGACCGGTACGGACATCGCCTCTGGCGCGATCAGCGGTCATTCCCCGGGTATCGGGGTGAAGTCAAATTCGCCGAGGGGATTCCGACTCGTGAACTTCTGTCGGGAACATACACGTTGCGGGTTCGGGTTACGGCGGGGCGGGATACACTCGTATCGGCTCGAAAATTTGAAGTGCTGGGCGACGCGCTTGTTCCGGCTTCGGGCTTTGACGATCAGCGTGCTAAGACAGCACAGCATTTATTAAAACGATTTGGTGGCCCCGAGATTGAAGCCGTATATACTGGCCTGGGACGCGCGGACCGCGCGGCATTCCTCTACGGATTCTGGATGGATCGCAATCCGATTGTAGCGCGGGCGTATTATAACCCGTTGCTCGGTTTTGGGGTGCCTCCGAACCTGGACGGGGCAATAATCACAGCCATGGGCAGGCGCAAAGAAATGGCAAGGCATATTGATCCGCGCTATGCGGCCCGGCAAGTGCCGCCAGATACGGCACAGGCCAGAGATGCTCTGAAGGTGACTGAGGTGCTTCTCGATGAAGATGGGAACGATTTGATGGGACGCGCTGCCCGGGGGTATGCCTATCTATTTGCCGGTAACTTGCCCTATGCGGAACGGACGTTTAACTCGGCGTTGAACGCAGGTGGGGTATTGCCCGAAGTGTACAATGGCGTGGGAATATCCCATATGGGACGCAAGCGGTGGGATGAAGCTGTGGTGGCTTATGATCAGGCTCTCGCCCTTCGTCCCGATTGGAAAACCGCGCAGGTCAACCGCGCGTTTGCGCGTTTGCTGGGGGGTAAACAGCGAGCAGAAGATGCCTTGAAAGAGGCGATTGAAGCCTATTCGAATCATCCGGAATTGCTGTATTTGCTCGGGCGGGTGTTTGAACGCGAGGGCAAGATCGAAGCTGCCGAGAAAGCCTATACCCGACAGATTGTGGTAAACCCGATGCACGCGCGTGCGCGATTCGATCTGGGGCGAATATGGCTGAAGCAGGGACAACGCGCAAGGGCGACGCATGTGTGGCGCGAGTTGATGGATACGCGTCCCGAACTGCGCGAGGAATGTCTCCCCTTGCTCCTGGGTGTGTATCAACTGATGGGACAGACAGGAGAAGCGCAGAAGGTGATGGCGGAGTATTTGCGTACGGTAGATGAACACACGCGCGGACTTTTGCAAGATATTCGCCTTATTGCCACGCTGAAAGAGGCCGCTGCTTACGAGGCATTGCCGCCCGAGCAACAGCCGGACTTTGTGCGGATGTTCTGGCAGCGCCGCGATCCCACGCCGGCTACGCCGGGCAACGAGCGGCTGGTGGAGCACTATCGGCGAGTGCTATATGCGATGCAGCATTTTTCAACCGGGCGCAAGCCGTGGGACAGGCGCGGAGAGATTTATATTCGCTATGGAGAACCCGCGCATAAAAGCCGTTCGGGCGATGTGCGCTATGAGACAGACCCCGATGTCGTGCGGGTCAAGGAGCGGCTGTGGCTGGGCATTCCAGTAGATGGCCGCAAAGAGATTATCGCGCGGATGGGCAGGCTGCGGACATCTCTGCAAGATGTGGCGATCCAGGATGAATACGGGCTTGAGGTCACTGTAAATGATTTTGAGGCAATAGATTTTGAATTGAATCCCAATCGCTCCCGTTTTGGTGCCACATCTTATAATCAGGTAAGTACTGACCGATACCAGCCTACGGTGGAACTCAGCGGCTATGACCGGGGTGCGAGCGATAAGACGGTGCGGGGCTATCCGCTCTATCCCATCGATAGCGGCACGCGCTGGGAATACTGGATTTATCCGGATGTCGCCGGGGGAATTGAGGTGGTATTCACGGCTTTAGATCGGAAGGGGAATTACATCTATCCCGATATCCCGCAGGGCCGCAGCGAGTCGCACTTCAACATGGGGCTGTGGACAGACCGACGACCAGATCGGCAGGTGGCATCGGCCATTCAAGCACAGGCAGATCTGATGCCGCCCTTTGACGATGTATTGAATTTCCATTTCGATGCGGTCGATTTCCAGGGGAAAGACGAGTACAGCCGTCTGGAAGTGTATTACGGCGTACCTCTGGCCAATTTGCCAGACAGCGTTCAGGCGACAGGTGTTTTGGAACGGGGTATTGCGGTATTTGACAGCACATGGAGACCGGTCTATCGCAAGATGGCTCCCCTGCCTTTTGCGGTAGATGCGACGGATTCGCTGGGTGCAGGCGATCTGGCTGTGGATCAAATCGCGCTCAATCTATCGCCGGGCAATTACCATCTGGGAGTGGAGGTACGCAGCCCGAAAGGCAATATGCGAAGTGCTTATACCCGGTCGCTGACAGTGGAGCCATATACGGGCCCATCGCTGATGCTTTCTGATATCGAGATGGCCGGTCTGGTGGTGGAAGACGCTTCTTCAAAAGTAAAAGGTGGACACAAAGTCGTGCCCATGCCATCCAAAACCTATTTGCCGGGACAACCCGTGACGATTTATTACGAGGTGTATGGGTTGACATTTGACGAGTTTAGTCAAACGCGCTACCAGATGGATTACAAAATTTCACCCCGCAAAGGCAAACCCCTTGTTGTGACGATTTTGCGTGCGGTTGGAACATTGTTGGGTATTGAGGAGAAGAAAGAGGTAACAATTTCTTACGAGCAAGTGGGTACGCGGAAAACAGAGCACAATTATCTGGAGATTGACGTAAAGGGATCAGAGGCGGGGCGCTATGAATTAGAGGTGGCAGTGACGGATTTAAATACGGGAACAAAGGTCGCCAAGGATGTGGTATTTTTTATCGCCAGGTAGCTCCGCTAGTCGAAACCAGTACCTCTCCGGGAAACCTCAATTACCGAAAAGCCCCGTATAGTGCGGGGCTTTATTTTTTATTTTTACATCCATATCGCAACCGCGCTACGGCACCGGTACCAGCGAGTTGGGCGCGGGCATAGTGAGCGGGCATAGATGTATCGCGCCATCGTCCTGCTATTTGCATTTCGACAATTGATGCGCCCGCTGTTGCGAGGGACTGTGCCGATCCAATGCGGAGCGAGTGCCCCGAAAATCTTCCAGAGACTCCGGCTGCTGCTGCACGCTGTTTTACGATGTTTCTGATTGCGCGGTCTGTCAGTCGCCCGGTTCCCAGATGGTCGCCGCGGCGTACGCGGCGAAAGAGGGGACCGTTGTCTATTTGGGCGGCGTTCAGATAGGCCGTTACTGCTCTTGCTGTTGTCGGTCCAATGTACAGGACACTGCTGCGCCCTTCCTGGTCGGTTTTAGAGTGTCGGACGGTAATGCGGGCACTTCCGTCGGGCAGGTCGGTTTGCAAAAGATCTTCGACATTGAGGGCAACGCATTCAGATACGCGCAGGAGTGCGTCAGACATGACGGCGATGATGGCCGCGTCTCGAAGTCCGGCGAGGGTCTGGTCGCGCTGGGCAATGCGTACTATTGCATCTGCTTCATTCCAGCGCAGGCCGTCCATTTGTCCCCGTCCGCGGTCTCGTCCCCGGCGTCGTATGCCTGCTAATACGCGCTGGGTAGCTGGACCAATGGGATCGGTGTAGCCCTGGTGTTTCGCGCGAAACCGGATTGCGCCCACGATTTGTGTACAGGTAGCCGGGCTGGTTCCCGCTTCATATCGCGCCGTTAGATATTCGGCGATGAGTGTATCATTTTCGGGCCGGTTGTTGCGAAATGTATCCCAGGCATAAAGCGCAGACCGATAGGCTCTGATGGTAGCAGGAGCGAGTGAGGCACGCGCGAGTTCAGCCGCGGGCATTGAGAGTGTCTGACCGTTGTGACTTGTCTGCGCGGAACATCTGCAGGCGGGCAGGTGTATGGATTGGGAGGTGGGTGCTTTAATTTTTGTGGTCATTTTTTTAGTATTGCAAACTTGTGCATCAGATGGTTTTTATTAGACGCTTGCGCTATCCGATTTAGATTCATCAATTAAACATGCGATAGTCTTTTTTTATTTATTTCCGATAAATCCACTTATCGGAAATAAAGGGC
>VXRD01000032.1 GCA_009838845.1 Gemmatimonadota bacterium
CATCAGACTAAATCCGCGTAATCCCATAATCCGCGTAATCCCATCATCCGCGTAATCCGAAATCCGAAAGGAGGTTATGCCTATAATTTACGAATAGAAGTGTTTTACCCGCAGCACGCAAATCGTCGCAAACCGCAACAAAGGAGGTCGTTGTATGAGATTCATTGTAGCAGCGTTATTAAGTCTGGCCCTTACAGGGCCGGGAGTGGCAGAAGTGAACGGCACCTGGTCTGTTGGGGTGACCGGGCAATACGACATGCCGCTATTCAAATTGAACCAGTGGTTTCCCTCGGGAGGCATTGACATCGGGGGAACAATCTCACGCATCAACAACCCGACCTGGACATTTGAACTGGACGCGCGGTATGCCAAATACGGCTCGGGAGAACTGGAAAACCGCAGATTCCTCTGGTCCGTTGACCTGCAGGAATACGAAAGCCCCAACGCCAGTTCGGAAATGACCTGGTTTACAGTAACCGCCAACTATCTTTACCACTTCAACGGCGGAGGTGAAAAACTGAACACCGGGGGTGGCGCGCCCTACTTCGTCATCGGATCGGGCTTTTACCACTACAACAACGAAATTAGCGGATTAATTTATCCCGGTCAGAGCGGCACCCTGGACACCAATTTGACACAGCGTCCCGAATCAGATGTTCGCACGGCTCTGGGCGTAAACGCCGGTGTGGGCGTCGAATACTTCGCCTCTCAGAATTTTGCGTTTGACCTTCGGGCACAATACCACGTCATCTGGGGCCACGTGCGCCCCCTCGAAGCCTGGGGCTTACAAGAGGCATTCCCATTTCACAAACTCAACATAGGTGTTCGGCTCAAGTTGTATTTCCCCAAATAATAACGGAGGTTCAGCATGCGATTTAGCATTCGTTTGGGCTGTCTCCTGATCCTGGTCGGCGCGCTATGCGTCTTTCATCCGGGCGATGGGATGGCAGCTACAACAGGAAAAGTCACCGGTGTGGTGAAAGATGCCCAGGGTGAGGCACTACCCGGCGTCAACGTCGTAGTAAAAGGCACGCGGCGCGGCGCTGTAACCGATACAGACGGCTATTTTTTAATATTAGCTGTCGATCCGGGCGTACATGAAGTAGAAGCATCCCTGGTCGGCTACCGCACCGAAACCATACAAAACGTGCTGGTACAGGTCGAATTGACCACCACAGTAAATATCGTACTCCAGGAAGCAGCCGTAGAACTCGGCGAACTGGTCGTCATTGCCGAGCGACCTGCCGTGGAACCCGATAAAACCGTGAGTCGCTATATTGTCGGCGTCGAACAGGTCGAACAGGTTCCCCTTGCGCGAAACGCGGCAGAGGTCATCGAATTGCAACCCGGCGTATCCCTGGACGGTGCCATGCGCATCCGCGCAAGCCATACCGCCTCGGTAACCAATGGCACCAATGAAGTCTTTGTGGAAATCGACGGCATTCGCCTGTCCAACGACGATGGCGTAGCCGAAAACAACACAGCTTCACAGGTCAACAGCCTGGCGCGCGGGGCATTGCAAGAAGTCGCCGTCGTAACCGGCGGCATGAACGCCGAATACGGCAATGCACAGGGCGGCGTAATCAGCCTGGTGAGCCGCGAAGCCAAAGAGCGATACGGTGGCCTGGGCGAATACCGCCTGACCCTGCCGGGACTAAAGCACTGGGGTGCGAATGTCTATAACAGTCCGCTGTTAGAAGGCAAAACCCCGGACACCGGCAATCCCAATATAGATTCAACGCCTTCGGATTACGACAGTGCATTGGGACATTTTTTGGAAGGCAACGTCTCCGGACCGATTAACCCACAACTCGGATTCTTCCTCAGCACCTATACAGATCGGCAGGCATCCGTTTTTCCGGGTCCCTCCAATCACGCGCCCTTTAACCTGAACACATCGGCCAATGCGACCTATCGGCCGGGCGACAAGTACAAAGTTAAGCTCGGCACCACATGGGTGTACAAAGACGGGTTCAACAACGGCTCAACCAGTGTGGTACGCGGTCCGGGTGGTGCAACCACGGGCGTGCCGCCGGGCGGCGTGCGGGGCATCTCGGAAAGCGGGCGCAACCTCTACCTGCCCGCAGGGTATAGCTCCTCGGGCAAGTCGCCGCGCACCGATCAGGTATTTTACGGCGTCTTGACACACACCATATCGCCCAAAACATTTTACGAAGTCCGCGTATCTTTCCAGAGCACATCCCTCGATACCAGCGACGTACCGTCACAGACAACCGATATCGTCCGCGGTGCAAACGGATTTTACGGCACGCGAGATATCCACGCCTTTAGCTGGGCGCAGCGCACGCGCATCCTGCTAAAAGGCGATTTGTCCAGTCAGGTAACGCGGGGACACTTTGTAAAAGCTGGCTTTGAAATCATCCGCAACAGCATCGAACAGCAAGATGTGGTCTATAACACAACCCGCGAACGCAACATCCGCTTGCTGGGCAAGGGCGACCCCATCGTGGGCATGGAACCTTTTAATCCCGCGACCTACGCGGCCTATATTCAGGACAAAATGGAATTTGAGGGCCTGATCGTCAATCTGGGTGTGCGCTACGAAGTCCTCGCGCCCGGCGAATCCTTTGGCCGCGCCATGGACCACGTCACCTGGAACCACTACAACTCGCTGACGCGCTGGCGAAACGTACCCATCGTAGATTCGCCCACGCAGACGGCCATCAGCCCGCGCCTGGGTATTTCACACCCCATCACAGATCGTTCCACCATCCGATTTTTCACCGGACGCTTCCACCAGTTCATCGGTCTGCAAAGCCTTTACAACCGCACCTGGAGAGCAACTGGACCGGACAAAGACCTGAATGGCAACGGACAAATCGACCAGATGGAAATTTTCAACGCCCTGGTCTATCCGCTGGCGGGCGAATTTGGCAATGTCCACATGAAACCCGAACGCACGACCAACTTTGAGGTCGGCTTCGACTACAACTTCTACGGCGATTACGTCCTGGGCCTGACGGCCTTTTACAAAGACCAGGAAGGCACGCTATCCAGCGGTGGATCGGACTTCTTCATCGACGAACCGGTATTTGGTTTCAACTCTTCATATACCCACGCATTCTTCAATCGCCGCTTTGCCACATCTCGCGGATTTGAGCTGTCCTTCCAGAAAAAATTCAGCCAGATGACAGCCCTGTATGTGGCTTACAACGTCAACTGGGCCAAAGCGCACCGCGGCGGCAAATCATCCTGGGAATGGTTTATCGCTCCCACGGCTCAATATGTGAACAGCGACAAATTCTTTGCCGGCGTCACCGTGCAAGCCGACGGCCAGGAAGTGCCCCGCGCACCAACGGCCGAAGAACGGAGGGCATTCGCAGAGAAAGCCAATGAAATTGCCCTGAAATACAAAGCCAAAGCAGATGTGATGGAACCAAAGAGCAACGCCTTCTGGGAACAGCCAGTCCTCGTCGAAGACGGACTGTACTCCTTCAATATCGCCAACTACAGCATTCCCACCTTAGATGGCGGCCTGGACAGGCGCAACTTTGCCAGCGTGCAATTCCTCTTCTCTGCACCGCCGGATTTCCACATTACTGCTCTGGCCGGATTCCGCGCGACCATGGTCTGGCAGATGCACACCAGGGGTGCATTCTGGTACACGCCACCCACGGGACCCAGGGAACGGCGCAACGGCCCGCCCTCCACACTGACAGATGTCAGCTTTGAAAAAGACTTTGGACTGGGGCAGACGGGTACAGCCACGACATTCCTGGAAGTCCGCAATCTCTTTGGGCAGCGCGACGACACGAGCACTGGCTTCCGCTGGATCCAGTACGGCCTCCAGAAACCGCCGCCCGGAGACAGCAAATTCGATACTTTCGGCGATATTTCCGAACTGACCCGCTACAACGGCGGGCTGGGCAGACCCCGAACCATCGTGGCCGGGGCGCGGTTTAAGTTCTAATCTGACAGGAGGATCATATCTATGTATCTGAAAAACTTGAAAAGACAATGGTTGCCGGGTCTGATGGTATTGTGCCTCATGTCAATCGGCACAATAGATTCACAAGCGCAGGTGGTCTATAGCGCGTCGCGGCACATGACCCGGTCGCTGGTATGGCTCTCGTTTACCAACTCCGGTACTTCGAGCATGCACTATCAGGTAACCCCATCTCGGGTAATGATGCGCATGTCCTACCCGGGCGAATTATACTCATTGTACGCCCTGTTGGGCACCGAAGAATTTGTGGAATATTGGGGCGACAAAGCATGGGGATCGTCCGCACAAAAGGGCTTTACAAACATGCACTCGGCCGGTGAAGGCGTGCTGGTATTGACCAATGTGGGCGGTGAAAAATACGTCTCAGTCACAGGCCCGCGCACACCCACCGAAGACGTAATACCGATGAATTACGACATCGCCAACTCTAAAGAATCCTCGTGGGGCATCCAGTCCATTGTGCCCAATCGCGGTGTGGGTCCAGGCACGGTAAAATCCAACTGGTGGCAAGGTGCTTCGCCCCAATCCGCTGACCCGGCCAATTTGAGACCCTACGAAATTCACAACTTCGATTACGGCATTTATCCGCCCGTACAAAATGCAGGCGAAGAAATCCATATCACGCAATGGCAGACAAAGCACAACGTGGTCGTAACGCGCAAAGCCCATGCGTGGAGCCATCAGGACTTCGACGACTTTTTCATCCTGGAACTCGAGTTTGAAAATCGGGGCGGACAACAACTCGACAACACCTACTTTGGTGTCATGAATTCCATGTATGTCAATAGTGCTGGCACATCTTTCCGCTGGGGTCATGAAGGCGGCCTGGTCACCTATCGCCGCAGTCAGGCGCTGGACGACCACTATCGCTATAGCGAAGCATCCAACTTCGAAAACAATCCCTTAAGCGGATTGTCACCTGCGGATTTCCAGGGCAAATACATCATGTACCAGTGGGATGGCAACTCCCCGTCCAGCTTTGAAGAAGACACGGGCGATCCCTACTTCTCGGACCTGGAAGCGCGGGGCTTCCCGGGCAGCAGGAACAGGCCCGAGGGCATGCCCATTGCACCGGCCTATCAGTTTATGGCACCGCTCGCATTTCGCAATGCCGGGGCGAGTCACACATTCAACGCCGCAGACGCAGCGGAAGGCTTTGTCGATCCACAGGGCGAACCCCTGTCGCACTGGTACGAAGTATTCGGCCGCCGCAACATCGACGACCCCACGCGGGGCGCGCTGAGCATGGCCGACCAGTACGACTTTTTCACCTCGCCCACAATGGACAACCCGCCCTCTGAACAAATGCAGTGGGAAGACCTGATCTTTGGTCCCTACAGCCTGGCACCCGGACAAAAAGCCAAAATCGTGCTGGCCTACGGCTTTGGATCATCAGCCGAATTTGAGATCAACGCCGAGACGGGTTATGCCAACGACATTACCAAGTGGTCGTGGAACGTGGGCGATATTGGTCCAGACGCCCGCAAATCGCTTTTGGCCAAAGGCGAAGAAGCCATGCTGCGGCATCTGAACCACGCGCAATTTACCTACGACAACGAGTACCAGATACCCAACGCACCCCCGGATGTGGATTTCTTCCAGGGGAGCAATGCACAGGCCAAAATTACCCTGACGTGGTCAGATGCCGCTGAAAAAGCCATCAACCCCGAATACGGCCAGGCCGATGTAGTCGCCTATCGGGTCTATCGCTCGACCTGGCAGGAAACCGGACCGTGGGATCTGGTGGGCACGGTTCCAGCCGGTAGTAGCCAGGGCGGCACGTACACCTGGATAGATGAAAATTCGCTGGCCGGATTCCAATTTGCCTACAATGTGCGCTCTGTTGCCAGCCCCAAATCGTCCTGGTCCGAAGGCTCCAAAACCCTGGACGATTTGCCCGAGACCGTGCGCAAGCACCTCACGGAAAACGGATTGGAGAGCGGATGGTCAGCGGCCGAACAGCGCATGATCGTTCCGGGCAGCCCAATTTTGGCCGCCAATGACGCCGCCGACAATATGGAGAGGCCGGTAGTCGTGGTGCCCAATCCGTTTAGTCTGGCGCAAGCCCAATCCAATTATCAGGGCACGCTCAAACTGCGCTTTGTCGGGGTACCGCACCAGGCAAAAATCTCCATTTTTACGGTTTCGGGAGATCTCGTTGCCGAAATCAACCACAACGATCCAACGGCCGGGGAAGCGCAGTGGCTCTTAAAAGATCGCTTCCTCACCGGTGAAGCCACCTCGTCTGCGTACTTCTTCGTGGTGGAGTCGCTCGTGCCTGCCAGTCGCGGTCGCAAGACCAAGGGCGCGTTCATAATCAACCGTTAAAACACAAGGATTGATACTATGAAAAATACGATGTCTGTAGTGCTGATCGTTTTGATCGCGCTCGCCCTATCGGCTCCGGCCTCGGCGCAGGCACTCTTCCCAGAAGCCGAAGAAGTCCTGAATCCAGAGGGCCGCAGCAAGATCAAGCCATCCACATTCAATTTTCTGAAAGTGACCAACAATGCCCGAGTCGCGGGCATGGGCGATGCTTTTACCGCGGTATCCGACGGGATAGACGGCATGATCTGGAATCCGGCCGGTCTGACCAAAGTGAACAAGTTGGGATACGCTTTTGGCTATACCCAATGGCTGGTCGAATCGTCATTTGTCACCGGATCCCTCGCCTACAATACCGGACAATGGGGCGTGCTGGGTGTATCATTTGTGAACTTTACCCTGCCCGACATACCCGAAACGACTACCATGGAACCAGACGGCACGGGTGCTATGGTGAACTCGGGCGACCTCGCCTTAGGCCTGGTTTACGCCTATCAACTGACCGACAAGCTCTCGGCAGCAGCAGCCCTGCGCTTTGTCCAATCCGCGCTGGGACCAGAGACACTCAGCGCAGTCTCTGTGAATGTCAGCACCTTGATGTACACGGGCTTTCAAAGCCTGCGCATTGGCATGAACATGAAAAACCTGGGCGGAGAGCAGGAAATCGTGAGCGAAAAATCGGAAATGCCCCTGGTATTCCACACCGGGATAGCCATGGAATTGTACGGCAACCTCGGCGACCCCGTATCCCTGACCGGCTCGTTTGAAGGCGCTTTCTTCACCGACCGGGAGCAACGCTGGAACCTGGGCGGTGAACTCTGGATACAGAACCTCATCGCGCTTCGAGCTGGTTATAAGATCAAATACGACGTGGAAACCTGGAGTATTGGCGGTGGTCTCAAGGGGAAATTCGGCGGGCGACACATCGCCTTAGACGTGTCGTATAGCAATCTTGGCGATTTGTTCGACCCGCCCCTGCGCCTGAATCTCTCAGGTTCACTGTAGGAGGAGTCTGACAAGGAGTATTTCCCTTGTCCCCACAGGTGTTAATTCTTTTCCATACCCCGCCGGAATTGGAACGCAATCCGACTTCCGTGCGGGGTGTGCCATTTGTGCTAATAGGAGAGACGTTTGGCCGAAGCACTGCAATCAGACCCAACAATTGAACATGCAAGAGGCATAACACTCCGCTCGGTTGCCCTGGGCATTGGAATCGTAATCTTCATCAACCTGTGGGTGACCTATGCCGAGACCGTGGTAAAAACCTCTCGCCTGAACCTGAGCGTATTTCAAATCACGCTCCTCGCCATCTTCATCATCCTGATCGGGGTAGTCAATCCCCTGATCAAATCTATAAACCGCCGCTACGCCTTTGCCCCCGCCGAATTGCTATCCGTTGTCGCCATTGGCATCGTCGGCTGCGTCGTGCCCACATCCGGCATCACCGGATTTTTGATCGGAGTAATTTCCACCCCCTTTTATTTTGCCACGCCCGAAAACGGATGGGCCGAGTATTATCACCCCAACCTCAACTCGTGGGTCGTGCCCACCAATCAGGAAGCTGTACGCGCCTTTTACGAGGGCTTATTGCCCGGCAGCGCTATCCCCTATCGCGTGTGGCTGGCACCACTCGCGTGGTGGGGCAGTCTGGTGGTAGCCGTATTTGCCGTTTCCGCCACACTGATGATTATCTTGCGAAAACAATGGGTAGAATACGAAAAACTCGCCTACCCCATCGCCGCCGTACCCATTGAAATGTCGCAAGATGCCCTCTCTGCGCGTCTTCTCCCCGCATTCATGCGCGGTCCCATGTTCTGGATTGCAGCGGCTATACCATTTTTGATTTTTGTCTGGCACTCCCTGTCATGGGCATACCCGCTCCTGCCCAGCATCGGCATCCTCCCGCACGGAGGATATTTCCGCTTCACGCGCTATTCGCCGGGCATGTACATTCAACCCATGCAATTTTTGACCATCGGATTTGCGTACTTTGCCAATACACAGGTACTATTCTCAGTCTGGTTTTTCTTTTTACTCCACGTCCTGGAAGGGGGTATTTTTAACCGCCTGGGCTATCAGATCGAACGGTCAACCGACTCATTCAGCGCAGACCCGCCCACCGAAGCCTGGCAGTGTTTTGGCGCACTCGCCTGTCTCGTCGTGTGGCGATTGTGGGTCGCGCGGCGGCATCTGCGCGATGTCGTCCTCAAAGCACTCGACAAAAATCATCCGGTAGATGACCGCGAAGAAATACTTTCCTACCGGTCGGCAGTTTTAATTTTGTCGTGTAGCCTCATCTACGTCTTATTCTGGCTCCTGCAAATAGGGATGGACCTGACCACCGCATTGATTTTTATGTCCGGCGTCGCCGTCATCTACATCGGCATCGCGCGCGTGGTATCAGAAGCCGGCGTCGTGTATTCGGGCGCCACCGTAACACCGCAGGCATTTGTCATGGACCTGCGCGGCACCCACGTCATATCCGGAAGCAGCATGACAGCCATCGCATTGTCCTATTCCCTCATCGATTATATGCGCGGGCTATTCACCCCGGCGCTGGCGCAATCGATCAAACTGGGCGACCTGATCCGCGGCAACCGCCGTCTGTTATTCTATTGCGTGGGCATTGGCGTACTCGCCGGATTTGTCTCTTCTGTATGGCTCATGCTCTATCTGGGCTATACGCATGGCGCGTACAATTTCCCGCGCTTCCCCTTCTTCAGCGGCGACCCAAAAGGCATCTACGGATCTACCCTTACAATGATGCGAACGCCCAAAGCACCCGACCCAAACCGCATCATCTTTTTCGCCATTGGCGCGGGTGCAATGGCCCTGTTGACATTTTTGAGATACCGATTTTCCTGGTGGCCCATCAACCCCATCGGCCTGACCATTTCCGCTGCGGATAACACGGCATCCCTGGTCATGCCCGTATTCATCGCCTGGGTATGCAAAGCCTCTTTGCTCCGCATCGGCGGCGTAAACCTCTACCGCAAAGCCATGCCCCTATTTCTGGGCCTGCTCGTCGGCTATACCGCTGGCGTCGCCTGGTCATTTCTCGTCGATGCGATCTGGTGGCCCGGTCAAGGGCACTCGGTTCACTGGTGGTAAAGGCACTTAAATGGCAATACAAACAGAATTTGCACATGAAACCGATCCCTTACAGGAAAAAGGTCTGACAGTCCGTTCAGTGGGTATTGCGCTGGGCGCAGTGGTCTTCATCAACCTGTGGGTAACCTATGCCGAAACCGTGGTGCATGCATCCAGACTAAACCTGAGCTTTTTTCAGCTCACATTGATGGCCGTATTTGTCTTGCTGGTCGCAGCCGTCAACCCGATCTTGAAACTCCTGGGATCGCACCACGCGTTTTCGCCCTCAGAACTGCTGGCAATTGCGGCAATCGGCATGGTGGGGTGCGTGGTACCCGCTTCGGGCGTAACCGGATTTCTCATCGGCGTCATTTCCACGCCGATTTATTTTGCCACACCCGAAAATCGATGGGGTGAATTCTATCATCCCAATCTCGACTCGTGGATCGTACCCATAGACCCCGAAGCCCTGCGCATGTTCTACGAAGGCCTGCCACCCGGCGCGTCCATGCCCTGGGAAGTGTGGCTGATGCCCCTGCTGTGGTGGGCGAGCTTTATCGTCGCAGTATTCGCGCTCTCAGCCAGCATGATGGTCATCTTGCGCAAACAGTGGGCAGAACACGAAAAACTGATCTATCCCCTCGTGGCCGTACCCCTGGAAATGGCTCAAGATTCACGGTCAAAACAACTGTTGCCGGGATTTATGCGGGGCAAGCTATTCTGGATCATGGCCGCAATACCCTTTTTGTTATTCCTGTGGAATTCCCTATCCTGGTTTTACCCGCTCATGCCCGGAATTGGGATCTTTCCCCACGCCGGAAAGTTTAATTTTACGCGGTATTCTCCCCACGTCTATCTGGAACCCCTGAACCTGTTCACCATCGGCTTTGCGTACTTTGCCAACACACAGGTATTGTTTTCCGTCTGGTTTTTCTTCTTATTACACGTAGTAGAAGGCGGCATATTCAACCGCCTGGGCTACCAGATAGCCAAATCAACCGACTCGTTCAGCGCCGATCCGCCCACCGAAGCCTATCAGTGCTTTGGTGCGCTGGCGTGCCTGGTCGTATGGCGATTGTGGGTCGCGCGGTGGCATTTGCGAGACGTCTTCCTCAAAGCATTTAGAAAGGCGTATCCCGCCGACGATTCCCGGGAAGTTCTGGCCTACCGCACAGTGGTCTTTGTATTTTTGGTGAGCCTGTCTTTTGTACTCTTCTGGCTCTGCCGCATCGGCATGGACATAACAACCGCACTCGTCTTTCTATGTGCCCTATCCATAATTTATATTGGTCTGGCGCGGGTCGTATCAGAAGCCGGGATGGTATATTCGGGCGCCACCGTAACACCGCAGGCATTTGTCATGGACATGCGCGGCACACAAGTCATGTCTGCGGGCAGTTTGACGGGCATTGCCCTGTCGTATTCCATTGTCGATTACATGCGGGGGCTATTCACGCCCGGCGTGGCGCAATCGATCAAAATGGGCGAACTCATCCAGGGCAATCGCCGCGCATTGTTATTCTGGGCTGGCATAAGCGTTTTGCTGGGACTGGCTGCATCCGTATTTTACACCCTGCACCTGGGCTATTCTCATGGGGCGTACAACTTCCCGCGCTTCCCCTTTTTCAGCGGTGACCCAAAAGGCATCTACGGATCGACGCTAACCATGATGCACACGCCCAAAGCACCCGACGGCGAGCGCATGGTCTTCTTCGCAATCGGAGCGGGCCTGATGGCATTTTTGACGTTCTTGCGCTACCGGTTCCCGGGCTGGCCCCTGCATCCCATCGGACTCACCTTATCGGCAGCCGACAACACCGGTCACCTCGTCATGCCCGTCTTTATCGCCTGGGCGTGCAAATCCGTAATCATGGCCGTCGGCGGTGTAAACCTCTACCGCCGCTCCAAACCCGCGTTTCTCGGCCTCCTCGTGGGCTATACAGCCGGAGTAGTGCTATCATTCCTCATCGACGCGCTGTGGTGGCCAGGAGAAGGGCATCTGGTGCACTACTGGTAGAAGTGTGAAGTATGAAGTGTGAAATAAAAGAAGACAGCGATGAAGGCAGGAGGATCTTTAGCTCACGAGTGGAGCGAGGAGGCTGGATTGGTTTTTGTTCGACAAGGCCATCCGAGTTCCCTATATTTTGATGTTGTTGTCGAATTCCGAGGAACTGGCAATATGGACACCATAAACAGAAACGAACATCAAGAGCGAGCAACGTCGCAAGTGCTGGAATCTGAAAAAGGCGGTTCTGGGTCCACCCTGAAAATAGGATTGCTGTTAATTATCTCATTTGCAATTGCAATGCCGGGCAAAGCATCACTTTGCCCCGGTGATGATGACCTCAACGCCCTGCTCGATGGTGTCGCCGAGATCGCGGCCCCTGGTGTCCCGAGTTCCTTCTTCGTCTATGGCCCTGAGAGCTTTCCGGTGATCGTGGGTGCCCCGCGCAATGCCGCGGATGCCGTGCGCGCCCCGGTCATCGCAGCAGGCTGTTGGCAGGCAGGCCGCGTCGTCGCTCTGGGGCACAAAGGCTACTTTAATAGCTCCACACTTGAGAAGGCGGACACCGCACGCCTGATGGCGAACGCGTTCGCCTGGGTCTCGGGGGGCGGAGATTTAGCCAGTCCCCGCATTGGTGTCGTCGGTAACGCACAGCTACGCGCCTGGCTGACCAGGACCGGTCACGATGTGGTCGAAGCTGCCCTGACATCGGAATCGCTGGGAGCGGTGGATGTCGTGGCCGTGGACATGGGGAATCAGAGCGCGCCAGAACTCGAAGCACTGTCGGCGTTCGTGCGCGCCGGAGGTGGTCTGGTGACGGCTGCCAACGGTTGGGGCTGGGCGAGTCTGCACCCAAAACTGGATATCATCAATGACTTCGCTGGTAACCGCCTGCTCGCGCCCATCGGCATCCAGTGGTTAAACAGCTCCCTCAAACGCACATCGCCGGCGGGCTATGCCGTTGCCGAACCACCGTCTGAACTGACCCACGCTGTCAAGGCATTCAATGCGGTCAAGGCCCACATCGCAGGCAGGCGTAAGCTCACCCAGCCGGAGGTTGACCAAACTCTGTACACCCTGGCAAGAACCATCCGCGCTCTGCCTCCGAACGACGTGCTGTTCGCGCCGGATCTGCAGATTTTTTTTTCGAACTACGAAGGGACCCGCTGGCCTTCGGCGAAGCACCCGGTGGACGAATCTGATGTAGTCGCCCGCATGGTCGCTACGCTCTTCGTGTCTGAGCATCACCGCACCCCACCCCAATCCGTGCGCGCTCATCCTGCGGCCACAGATTTTCCCGGTTCCGTCCCAACCGACGCCCCACGCCTGACACGTAGCCTTATCATCGACACCACCGTGCCTCGCTGGCACTCAACCGGCCTCTACGCCGCGCCGGGCGATCTGGTCACGGTAACGGTACCGACTCACGTCGCCAACGGCGGCTTCTTCGTGCGCATTGGCGCCCACAGCGACCAAATTTGGAGACGGCCCACATGGAAGCGCATGCCCGAAATCAGCTACCGTTTCCCCATCTCCGCTTCCAGGACCCACGTCGCCAATGCCTTCGGGGGCCTGATCTACATCGAAGTTCCAAAAAAGAACCCCGGTTTCGGGCGCATCACCGTCGAGATCGAGGGCGCAGTGGCGGCACCGCTCTTCGTGCTTGGTGAGACAGACCCGGCCGTCTGGCGTGCGGAGATCCGCCATGCACCGGCTCCCTGGGCAGAGATCGCCGGGCGGAACATGATCGTCACCACCCGCTCTTCCGAGGTGCGCGGACTCGACGACCCGACCGCCGTGGCTGAGACCTGGGATCGCGTGCTGGACCTGGCCGCAGACCTGGCCGCCTGGCCGCCCAATGCACGCTCAAGCCCGGAGCGATTTGTCGTGGACCGCCAGATTTCGGCGGGTTCCATGCATTCCGGCTATCCCCTGATGGCCCAACTGAACCATCAGTCCAACCTGGTGGATGCCGAGCACATTCTCTCGGAGGGCAACTGGGGCTTCTTCCACGAGGTGGGCCACAACCACCAGCACAAAGACTGGACATTCGCCGGCACGACCGAGGTGACCGTCAACCTGTTCACGCTCTACATCTATGAGTTTCTATGCGGGATCCCGATGGTTGACGGAGAGTTTCCCGGTAGAAGAAAAAGATCATGGGCCGCTCTAATGGCATCCTACAACTTTGATAATCCGACCTTCGAACACTGGAAGGAAAAAGCATTCCTTGCTCTGATCATGTACGCGCAGATGCAGCAGGCGTTTGGCTGGGACGCCTATCGGCAGGTGTTCACCACATACCGCGTCCTGCCCAACGACGAGCGCCCGAAGAGCGACGACGAGAAGCGCGACCAGTGGCTGGTGCGCTTCTCGCGCACGGTGGGTCGCAACCTCGGCCCGTTCTTCGAGGCCTGGGGGATACCGACGTCGAAGGCCGCACGGGACTCGATCGCCGACCTGCCAGTGTGGATGCCTCCCAACTTCCCGCCTTAGTGCATCTTGGCGTAAGTCTTGCAACTGGAGTTTGGACTTGCATCCGATAAGCAAGCCCTTAGTAATAAAAAATCAAGTAACAAACGAGCTACGACTTGGGGATCGTTGGACCATTCTATGCCCAGGAAGATACGAGAACTCATCGCGGACTTAGAAAGAGCAAACTTCCGCCTCCGAAAAAACCGAAGTGGTGGAAGCCATAGACGATACCTGCACCCCAATGGCCCACGAGTAACACTTTCGGGAAACAGGGGTGATGATGCCCACAATTATCAGGAAAAAATCGTAAAAGAAGCTATTGAGGAGGCTCAAAAATGACCCAGAATGCACAGATGATGCACGATAGCTCCCCAAAAAATAAAACCGCCTTAGAGTATCCTCTCATCGTCAAGTGGTCGGAAGAAGATCAAGCCTTTATCGGCTCGTGTCCCGGCATTATAGGGCCGTGCTGCCACGGGCAAGACCGCGGACACGTACTCCGACAACTCGTCCAGATTGTGAATGATTGGCTCGCTGACGAGGAAGCGACTGAATCCGGGGTTACGCCATCCTGGGCTATCGAGCAAGAGACCACTGCATGAGCAAAGACGAGAAGTACATTGTTCGGCTCATTGGCTAAGTGTGCCATGAGCCTGCAAACCGTTGATCTGTTCAACCATTTGTCTATTGGCCTATTATGAAGAGGCGTCTTGAGTGCATTCAAAGACGCCTTTTAACTGATTAACATTGCACAGGTGGAGGTTCTCTAATGACCTGGCCTCGAATCTGTATCCTCTACGCGTTCCTCTGTATCCTATCTCTGGAACAGGCGGCAGCAGACCAGCGGGACTCCCTGTTGACCCTGGGGCAAAAGTACCTTCGGGAAGGGCGGGCAGATACGGCGGTTGCGACATTCTCGGACTTAACCAAAGCCTTCCCCAAAGACGCACACATCCAATCTCGCCTGGGTTATGCGTACTTAAAAAACCGCGACTTTGAAAAAGCGGAAACCGCTTTCAAGACAGCCAAAGGACTGGATAAAAATTTGGCAGAAGCGTATGTGGGTCTGGGACTCGTCTATGCCGAACGCCCGGCCTCGGGCCTATCGGCGTATAGCAACTTCCGCAAAGCCGTAGGCGAAGCCAAACGAGCGACCAAACTCGACTCGACTTATGGACCTGCGTACCGACTACTGGGCGAATTGTACGAACGATTTCAGGAAGACCACCAGAAAGCCGTAGATTACTATCTAAAATACATCCAGGTAGAATCGGACAACCCCGACGGACTGTACTATTTTGGCCTCGCCTGCGTACAGGCCGATCAACACGACCAGATCGCGGCGCACATCATCCCCTATATCAACGCACACGATCCCGAACTCCGCCTCTTGCCCCTCGCCGCCGCAGGCTATTTTCACCAGAAAGAACACCGCCTCGCCCTGAACTACTACGAACGCTATTTACAACGCGTTGACAAAACCGAACGCGCCTATTACACCGACATATCTCTCGTCGCCTCAGAAAAAGAATGGCACGCATATCAGAGCCTATCCGAAGAACCTGAAAAGCAGAACTATCTGCAAAAATTCTGGCGGCGGCGAGACTCGGATCTTCTGACCCAAATCAACGAACGCATCGTGGAACACTACCGGCGGGTATGGTATGCGCGCACCTTCTTTTCCAAAAAAATCAGCCCCTGGGACCAGAGGGGCGAAGTCTATATCCGGTACGGCGAACCCGATTATCGGTCTCGCTCCAACCAGCGCGAATTTGTAATATCGCCAGAAGTAGAAGCCGTTCGCAACCGAATGGCAGCCGATATCTGGGGACCAGCCGCGACCTATCACACATTCACGGGACCGGTCTTTCCCATACGCAGCCAGCGCAAACCCTTTGAAGGTAATATCACAAACCAAAGCCTGAACACCGGCGTATTTGGCACAGATGCCGGGGAAGACGACGCCGTCCTCGCCCTGAACCCCGGAGAAGAGGCAGAAACCCTGGGATTCCAATTTGTAATACCCGACCTCGTCGCATCCAGTCCATTTGATCTATCGGTCGCTCCCAGAACAGAGCAGCGTTTCTTGAATTACAGTCCCGTAACATCAGACCGCGAATTCGAAACCGTCCCCTGGGAAACCTGGACATATACCCAACTGCAAGGCGGCGTGGAATTTACCTTTACCGACGAAGTCGGAAACGGACACTTTGACTTCGCGCCCATACCGCCCTTGCCCCAAAGCGACAACCGCATCGCCAGCGTGGCACGGCTCATGGAATACGCCCCGGGGGTCATCTATCAGCAATCTATCGGCGCTGTACCCGACTATTATCGCCCCAGCGTGGGCAAAGACGCCCTCCACTTCTTTTACGACGTCGCGGACTTCCGCGGACCAGATGGCAAAACCATCGTAGAAGTGTATTACGGAGTACCCCCGGCAGAAGTCACTGTGGGCAAAGGCGACCGGGATTATCTCATACACACAAAAGCCACTCTCGCCCTGGCGGACGCAAGCCATGAAAATATCTACCGCGCACACGAAATACTCTCCTACCAGAACAGCCGGGAATTTCCCAAAACCCGGGGCGTATTCATCCCCGACGTCATACGCATTGAAGCATCTCCCGGAAAAAAATATCAGCTACAGGTACAATTGGAAGACGAATTATCCGGGCGCGCAGGTGCGTACAAACAAGAACTCGCGGTTTCCGACTTCAACTCCGAAAGCGTAAAAATCAGCGGTATCCAGTTAGCCTTCTCAATCACCGACACGGGTACCAACGACCGCCTCCAAAAAAAAGACATCTACGTATCGCCAATGGCTTCCCGAAGCTATCCCCTGGGCAGCCGGGTATTCGCCTATTTTGAAATCTACAATTTGAAACGCGACACCTTCGGGCAAACCCGTTACAGAGTACAGTACCGCGTACAATTTAACCCCCGCAACACCGTAGGCCTCGCAGGCGTCATCACCTCGGGAATCCGCGCACTTCTGCGGCAACAAAAACCCCAGGTCTCCGTAACCTATGAACAGGTAGGCACCGACGAAGAAGAACGCGAATACGTAGAACTCGACCTGAAAAAAGCCAAACCAGGGGTAAATGTGGTGGAAATCACCGTACAGGACAAAGTAAGCGGAGAAAAAGCAACGCGAGAAGTCGTATTCTTTTACGGCGGATCGGGATAAAGACGAATAGACGAGAAAAGCGCGAATAGACGAATAGACGAATAGACGAACCCCGCCCAACCACCCAAAACCTCTGGATTGCGGCTAAAACCATGCCGCAATGACGGCTTTCATGTACATTACCTGTTTCATTGATTCGCTGATTCGTTGATTCGCTGATTCGCTGATTCGCGCTTTTACAGGAGGCCCCATGCCCATAACCGACGCCCTTCCCGGCATGAAACGGGAACTAAAATTTTATCCAGCAAAAAATGACGCGCCCAAAAAACTGACGCGCGCGCAAATCCAGCAATTCAACGAAAAGGGATACATCTTTCCCCTCGACGTCTTCTCAAAAAAAGAAGTCGAAGCCAACCGCGCGTACTTTGACAAACTCATGGACAAAACACAGGCAGCGGGCAAAAACAGCTACTCAATCAACGGGTGGCACCGCATTTGCAAAGGCATCTACGACCTGCTCGTCGATAACCGCATCCTCGACTACGTCGAAGACCTGCTCGGACCCAACCTCGTCTCGCGCATGACCCACTACTTCAGCAAAATGCCCGGAGATGGCAAAAAAGTCGCCTTTCATCAAGACGCATCCTACTGGCCCCTCACACCCTCCAAAACCGTAACCGTCTGGCTCGCCATTGACGACGTTGACCTCGCAAATGCCCCCATGGAAGTCATACCCGGCTCGCATCTCCACGGACAAATACCCTTTGAACGCAGCACACCAAAAGAAAATAATGTCCTTGGACAATCTGTTCACCACGCCGAAAAATTTGGCGACCCCGTACCCTTAATCATGAAAGCCGGGCAAATCTCCATCCACTCCGACTTATTGCTACACGGCTCCAGACCCAACACCTCAAAACGGCGTCGCTGTGGCCTGACCCTGCGCTACATGCCCCCCGAAGTCCGCACCCGAGAAACCGACCATTCACCCGCGGTCTTATGCCGCGGCATTGATCCCTCCGGCTATTGGCAACACATCCCCCGTCCCAACGGCGATGACATCCCAGAAAGAAAGTGAATACCATGATGACCCCTGAACAACGCTACCTCTTTGACCTCAACGGGTACCTGCACCTGCGCAATGCCCTCTCTGACGACGAACTGAACGCCGCGCGAAAAGCCGCCGAACGCTACGTCACAACCCCCGAATCGGAACTACCCGAAGGCTTTGGCAAAAACGGCAAACGCCACCTGCACGGCTTTGCATTCGACAAAGCACTCGAACGCCTCACCCTGCACCCCGCGACCTGGCCCATCGTCACAGAACTCACCAATGGCCGGCCCCGCCTCACCAGCGGCACGCTTCAGGTCAACATCCCCGATCAAAACGACGAAGCACTCCGCCTGCACTGCGCCCGCGACGATTTCGGCTGGGACGCCACCCGTTACGAAGTCCGCAACGGACGCATCTTTTGCGACAACACCGTCTGCTTCCCCTACCTCACCGACGTGCATTCGGGCGATGGGGGTCTCCTCGTCGTCCCCGGCTCGCACAAAAGCTTGTTTGACCGCCCCCGGCACCTCTTTCAAAACGGCCTGGTCGAAAACCGCGACCACATCCCCGAAGGCGTGGTCAACATCACACCCAAAGCCGGCGACATCGTCGTCATGAACGAACTCGTCACCCACGGCGCCCTGCCCTGGACGCCAAAAGATCGCATGCGGATGATCCTCGTCTTGCGCTATCACCCCCAATACGCAGGGAGATCAGAACTGCCCCAGGCCATTCAACAACGCCTCTCTCCCGAAACGCTTGAACTCACAGCACGCGCGGGTTATCAGGACAAAAAAGAAATCGCAACACGGAACAACATCGCGCTTACCGTATAGCCTCATATCACTGTCTGTTTCCATCTACCCTTTAGATAGGACGCCCAGACCAGAACGCCCTGGATGATGCCGCCAATCAGCCAGGCAATCCAGATGCCGAGGGTATCCATCCCAAACAGAAAAGCCAGAACATAGGACAACGGCAGCATAACCACCCATTGCGCCAAAATCGTGTAGTAGAGCGGGGGCCTGGTCTCACCGCCACCCGCCAGAACGCCTGCGGACACGATGGACAACGCTGAGAAAACCTGTGCAATCGTAAAAAACCAGAGCATGACATAGCCCATATCAATGACGGCTACCGAATCGGTGAATAAATCGACGATTTCCCGGGCGAAGGCACAAATGATAATGGCGCAAACAACGATAAACACCATGCAGAGCCGGATCGCACTTGCTCCAAAGCGTTCCGCTTGCGGTATTTGCTTTGCGCCCAACCGCTGGCCAACCAGAGCAGTTGCCGCTACGCCAAAAGCCAGAGCCGGCATAATGCCGATCATCCGCATCTGCAGCCCAATCGTCAGCGCGGCGACCGCAGTCGTGGGCTGCGAGGTCCAACTCGCCACCCGATAAAACAGGATACGAGCGCCATTGCGGAAAAAACCCTGAATTCCCGCCGGCACCCCGATTCGCATCATCCGCCCGATAATATCGCGGTTAAAAGACAGACGCCAGGTCCAGCGCATATGCACACGCGAGCGCCCGGAAGTAAGCAACCAGAAACCCACAACACAACCCACAGCCCGCGACGCGAGCGTACCAACTGCAGCACCACAAACCCCCATCTGCGGCAGCCCCCAGGCGCCAAAGATCAAGCCATAGGTGAGGGGAAGCTTCAAAATTATAATAAGACACGAAATTTTTAACGGCGTTCGGGTATCGCCAGCACCGCCAAAAATCGCACTGATGAGATAATTGAGCATCATAAAAATGACGCCAGCAAAGTAGATGCGCAGGAACGGCACGGCATGGCCGAGCACCTCTGGCTGTGCACCCAGCAAAATCAACGTCGGACGGGCGATCAAGCCCCCGAGCAAGGCCATGACAACGGCCAGCAGTGCCCCCATCAGAATCGCCTGTTGCGCCGTATGACTGAGATCCTCGTGGCGTTCAGCCCCGTAAAATTGGGCAACCAGAGTACGCGACCCGGTGCTGATCGACATCGCCATCACCATCGTCAAAAACAGAATTTGCCGACTGAGCCCCACCGCTGAAATCGCAGCCGGACCCAGCTGCCCGACCATGGAAATATCGATGAGACCCTCCATGGCATCGAGCATCGAAGCCGCCACCACGGGCCAGGCAATAGCCCAGACCTGGGGCAGAACAGGCGTCTGATCTATGGGAGTTGCAGGCGTGCGGGAAGCCGATCCGGATTGGGACATAGATGTGCTCAGTCGGCAGTCGGGTGGGAAATAGTGGGGAGCACGAGTCGCGAAGGGTGGGCTGCCGAGTGATGTACGGCATTCGTCGCCCTCACCAGCTCGGTATCAGCCAGATCGTTCCTTCCCGTATTGTGATTGCGGTCGTGGTTGGGGAAATCGCTGGATGTGATCTCCAGGCGAATGCGATGGCCCGGCTCGAAACGGCAGGCTGTTGGACCGAGTTGGATGCGCAATTCCACCACCTCTCCCAATCCCAACAGCTCTTCAATATCAAGGCCATTGCGGTGACGCGCACACACCATGCCATAGCACATCTCCAGCGCGGGCGCCTGGTCCCCGTCTGTGGGCGGGTACTCATCCACCAGACGCGCAAAAAAGTCCGTATCTGGCGCTGACGAACTGACATAGAGAACAACCTCTGGATAGCCGGCAACCTCCACGGCTTCAGTCAGAGGCGCAGAGCGGTAGCAGAGAATATCATCGCGATCCTCCAACACGCGCCGATCCGACGGACCCGTAAACAACTCCTTCGTCCACAAGGTTGGCACCGGATCGCGAGGATCGTAGTCGAAACGATCAACACCGTCATTTCCACCGTCGGCAGAGAGCCGCCCGGAGCCGCCAAATCCGGCATTGCCATCGCTACTCAACAAATACGCACGCGGTGTCGTATTCGGCGGCGGCCAGGTATCGGCCTCGCGCCAATATCCTCCCTTACCCGCCATCGCGAAATAGCGCACTGCTGGCTCGCGATCAATACCATTGTCGTCTTCTTTGAGCCAGTAGTCGAACCAACGGATGATCATGCCAGGCAAATCGACCTCGGCATCCGGACCAAAGTCAAACCCCGCCACCTGCTGGCGACCGAGACTCGGATGGTTCCACGGACCCGCGATCAGCTTTGTCTGCGACTGCGCCTGCTCGGTGCGGCCGTTGCGCTGCATCAGTTGCAAATGCCGCATCGAGCCATTGCAGTGGTCATACCAGCCGCTGAAATCGAGATTTGGCACCGCAACTTCCCCGTGTACCTCGTCGAACCGCCATGCCCGCCGGTTTGGATGCGCCAGCCAGTCTCTCGCGTACTCCGCCAGCCCCGGCGGCAAGTGGCGCGGAAAATCGAGCCACGGAAGGTAGTCAAGCCATTGTTTTTCGACATCCTCGTTCCATTCCTGCAGCGCCTCCGCTGGCGTGTGCGGCGGCGGCAATCCCTGGCGTCGCCGAAGGTCTGGAGCCATGGAAGTGAGCCACCACTTGATACGCCGTCCCGGGCGAAACCCGCCCGGCCAATCCACCTCTGTCAATTCCAGTGGAATGGTGTACGCACACATCGCTACCAGATGCGGCGGGCGCAATTTGGCCAACTGCCACTGCATCCAGGCATTATAAGAGGCTCCCAGAGTACCGATCCTACCATTGCACCACGGCTGCGCCGCCAGCCACTCCACAGAATCGTAACCATCTTCGGCATCCCCCGTATGCACCTCGGTAAACGGAACCCAATCGCCCTCAGACCCGTAGCGCCCGCGCGAATCCATACTCACCACGGCGTAACCGGCGCGCACATAGCGCTCAAATCCGGACTTTGGACGGCCGTATGGCGTGCGCAGCAAAATTCCAGGAAAGCGCCCCTCCGCATCGGGACGGAACACATGTGCCGCCATCCGCACCCCATCGCGCATCGGCACCCACACGTCGGGATCAGTAAGAATCTCCATAGCATTGTTCATCGCACAGGCTCCGTATCAATAGTACCCATCGGCACCTCCAGCAGATCCTCTCCGAGAATCACCTGACCGTCGAAAACTTCCCCCACCTCGTGCAGCACCCGCTCCCGCACGCCGGGCGTTTCCAACTGCTCCGTCAAATGAACGAGAACCAGCGTCTCGACGCCGGCATCCCGCGCCGTAGTCGCCGCATCGAGATGACCGGAACAGCAACTCGTCAGACGTTCGTCATCGACCGCGCCATTGATAAAGTGGCACATGTGCAACAGCACATCCGCACCTCTTGCCAGATCCGTAAGCCGATCCACTGGCGCTGTGTCCCCGCCGAATACGATGGTACCATCAGGTGTGGTCAAACGATATGCCAGACAGGTGAGTTGGGGCTGCACGTGTACTACCTCTGCCACATCGACCTGCCAATTATCGGTCTCAATCCGATCTCCGGAACCGACCTCGCGCACCTGTGGATTGGGCCTCTTCCGCGGCATAGTGCCGCCGCGCGCCTCGTACACAAAATGGCTGCCCGGGTGCAAAGTGCGGGCCGCCAGATCCGGACCAAAGGCGCCATCGGCAGAAAACAACCGGTGTGCCATATGCGCTGTTGGCGCCGGGCCGTACACCTGCAACTCCGGTATCTGGCCGACGCTCTGATCCCAACGCGTCAGCACCAGATAGGCAAAATCAATGCAGTGGTCGTAGTGCAAATGGGTCAGAAATAAATGGTCAATCGAGGGCAGAGCGAGACCCGCTTCGAGCATGCGCCGCACCGACGCCGGACCGCAATCGAAGATCAGGGTTTCGTCACCCGTCTGGACGAGATAGCTGGAGCCGCCGCGGTGCGCGAGCGGGGCAGGAGTACCGGTACAGAGAAGTTGAAGTCGCGTCATCACTTTTGTCCTATCTTGCAATTCACACGCGCAGACAATATCCGACAAACCTCACCAAAGCGCAATGCCAACTCATCATCCTCTGCGCAACCTTCCCAGAACCCTCTGGGCCACGGTCATATTGAACTGATGCCCCCCGTCGAACCGATCCACAAACAGATCCTCTATAGCACCTGCAGCCCGATACGCCTTCCGAATCCGCGCCAGACCGCGCGCTGCCCAATCGTGGGGAATAAGCCGATCCCGCGTCCCAATCTCAATCACCATAGGCCGGGGCGCGATCAAAGAAAAAATTTCCGGCGTATCGCCATAGCGGAGCAGACCGGGAATCAACTGCGCGCCGCACTGACTCAGAGCCTGATAGCGTTCCTGGTACAAATTCATACACCCGGACGGAACCGCGATCTTAATCCGAGAATCGAATGCCGAAATCATCATCGTCATCCGCCCCCCCAGCGACAGCCCCGCGCACCCCAACCGATCCCCATCGACAAAATCGAGCCCTTGTAAAACATCCAGGGCAGCCTCCAGATCGCAGAGATGGAGCGCCACCACAGTAGTACCCAGCAAAGTAGCACACATATAATTCCGGGGACAAAAATCAGTCCTGGGACCGGGATAGCCGGGCCGGCGCTCTCCAAACCCACGAAGATCCGGGGCGAGAACCACATAGCCCTGTTCTGCAAACCCGTGCCCAAAATCGTAACTACATTTATCGATCTCAGCCTGCCGCTCGGGCGTATCATTCAGCCCAACCACGCTATCCTTTCCAAAATGCCCGTGTCCGTGAATACAGAGAAGACCCGGCGCTTTATCCCCCTGCGCCAGCCCCTTCGGCACCAGAAGATAAGCCGGCACAAAAACCCCCGACTCTGTCTGATAGGAAATCCGCCTGCGCACGTACAGACCGCAATCGATCTCCTCCTCAAACTCAAGACAAAGCGCAGCCCGTTCGGGCCGCGGGCCAATCAGCCCGGTCAGCACATCTCGAAACCCCTCCTGCCAGGCGCAAAAATCCTCCGGCGTACTCCCCTCAAACAGAAGAGACGGCTGCGCCTGATCGATCAAACGAGAAAGATCGTCTTCAAAGGATATAGGTCGCATAGAATGCTCCTTAACACATAGGATGAAATCGCCGCAGGAGGGAGGTCCAATGAAAGAATCCAGGGGCAAGATAGTGTGTCATATCTGCAAAAACAAGAGAGGATTTCCGTTGACACCCTATTGTCACATCCCTACTTTGCGGACACGCTAACATTTGGAAATTTAAAAGGAAAAAACAGTGATCCTGGGACTGGCATCGCCAACCTACAGCGGCACTCTCCCCGAGCAGGCGCCGCTATTGTGGTTGCTGGACCGCTGCGCAGAATACGACCTGAAGGCCCTGGAGGCGCCGCTGCCCCTATCGGGGACGGACCATCCGAAGGAAGTCAAAGAGAAAGCGGCCGACCTGGGGGTGACGTGGGTAGGCTACTGGAGCGAGGATTTCGTAACGCCTAACGGGGGTGGAATCTGGTTGCGAGAGCGGGCAGAGCGGGCATTTGACCAGGCCAGTATCGGCGGGGTGAAAACGGTCGTGATCTTCGGGAGAGGGAGCCTTCACAACCGGTTTACGCGACAGCCCCCGCTGGTCGACCAGTTGCGCCTGGCGGCCGATCACCTGAGACCAGTGGCAGAAGCGGCATCGGAAAGAGACATCCAACTCGCCTTGCTGCCCCACCTGGACTACCGGAGCCACGAAATGGTATCGGTAATGGAGAAGGTGTGCCACCCGAACCTGATGATGGCGTTCGATACCGCCAATCCCTTTCCGGTCTGCGAAGAACCAGTAGCTGCCGCGAAGGTGGTGTTGCCCCACGCGGTGGCGGTGGCATTCAAAGACGTACAGATCTATCCCCATCGCTCGAACGACGTGACAATCTGGGGAACGCCGATCGGGCGAGGCTCGGTCGATTTTGAGACACTTCTGCCGATGCTATCCGAACGGCTTCCCGATCCGGAAAAGACCACTGCCTGCATCAAACTGCGGCTGCCGCCCGGCAGCGCCGAACACGCCGACTGGATGGACCAGAGCCTGACCTTTCTGCGGTCGCATCTCTAACCTCCTGGACAGTGAACCCCTTAATCGCGCGCTCCCCGGATAGGATGAATCTCCCGAAACTTCTGGAACTCCCAATAGGCGTGGTCTGCCGCGTACCCGTTTGGAACTTCCTCTGTCTTTTCCAGCCGCTTGTACGCCACACGCACATGGAGCACCTGTGGTTCATCCACGGGAAGCGCGTTCACCTGCCAGTTAAAATCCCACGCGGGGCTACTCTGCCCCGGAACAATTGATCCGCCAGCACCCGAAGGAGAAAGATAGAACCGGGACCCCGGATAATCGTCCGCCATAATCAAAAACATCATGCCCCGGATAATGCCAAAATAAAAGGGATAATCGAAAGTATGTCCCGAATCCGAATGGCTGAAGTTCCGCTTCCCATCCAGAAATGTCGTAGCTGCATCCCGCCCCCAGGGCTCGCGTTCATCCACCGGCAGATCAGTCGGAAAAATCATCGCCCCCTGTCCGTGAATTGGATTATAATAATAGGTCCACAACCCCTTCTCGATAAAATGAATACCGCCATCCAGCGGAGAATTGACATAGCAACACCAGCCAAAGGAATAGTCTTCCTGTGGCCTGTGCCCCTCTCGGGCCGTGGCAGTCATCTCATAGTCGATATAGTGTGGCGGGACCAGTCGATAGACCCCCCGCGTCTCCACGAAATTATTGGCCTCTGACGCCTCCTTAAACAACTCCACGGCGGTCTCATCTACCCGCCGCACCGCAGGCCGTCTTCCTCGGTGGTGGCCGAAAAGCAACACCCCATTTCCCTGCGACACAGCGGTATGACCGTCTTTGACCGAAGTCAAAAACCAGACCCCGCTGTGTTGATCCTGCCCGGCGCCGTGATCGGTATCGTCTCCAATAATCGCGCGCAATTCGCCAGCAGAGATAAAATAACATGGCTCAGACATAGGTATTTCTCCTTTTGAAATAACAAACCGCGAACTACTGATAAGGTACCCACCAAAACGGGTCATGTCCAGTTTTCTGTCATTGGTATATGGCACGCAATACCGCGCATTGCCACTGCGTGAGCGATATGCAAAATTGGCCTTGATAAGTTCTAAGTCTCAATGTATCTTCATTGTATCTACTATTTAGAGGAGGAAGATATGGAAACCCGTGTGCAGAAATGGGGCAATAGTTTAGCCCTGCGTATTCCCAAACCACTCGCTATCCAGATCGGGCTTGAACCCAATTCACCAGTGGAATTATCGCTACGTGGTAAAGAGTTGGTCATTGAACCTGTGAAGCCGTCTAAATTGAAATTGGACGATCTTCTATCTCAGGTGACGAAACACAACTTACACGGTGAAGTAGATACTGGACCTGCGACAGGCGGTGAAATATGGTGAAGACAGACGAGTACGTCCCCCAGCGCGGTGATGCGGTCTGGATTAACTTCAATCCACAAGCAGGACATGAGCAAGCCGGACGTCGCCCTGCCGTTGTGCTCTCACCGGGCGCTTATAATGGCAAGACCCATTTGGCAATACTCTGCCCAATTACCAATCAAGTGAAGGGGTATCCTTTTGAGGTCGTCATTCCTGCGGGATTGGATGTGACGGGTATTATTCTTTCAGACCAGGTCAAGAATATGGATTGGCGGGCGAGAAATGCAGCGTTGATATGTCCTTTGCCCACAGAGATAGTGGATGCGGTTTTACAAAGAGTCGGAACGCTCCTATCAAGGGAATCTGAGGCGTAAAAGAAATACTACTCTGGCTCAATCTGCAGACGCGCTACAATTTGGAGTTGGAGAAAGATCGCCTCGGTGAGCGATTGGAGGCCGAGGTGCGCGTTTTAGATCGTCAGGTATTGACAGATACCTAACAGCAGACAAAAACAAACGCCAGTGCAACAAAGACCTGCACTGGCGTTTGCATATTTGAAAATCTCGAACGATTCTACTTATAGCTAATACCGAGCGTTACGAGATGCACATAGTTCAACCGCCCGAAATCCACGAGCGCGTAGTCCACCCTCAGACCCAGTTGTCCGGTACTGTGCCGAACACCTGCCCCAATCGTCAACCCCTCCTCATCGTAGTTGTACCTGTATCCAGCCCGTAAAATCCCCATATTATTATAAGTGTACTCCGCACCAAAATTCAATTTTTCCCGACCATCGTTCGGGTGTACAAACTCGCCCACGAGAGTCATGAAATGCGGATCTTCTTCATCCTCGAACAAATCAATAGCTGCACCCAGTGAAAATGACATAGGCATGCGGACATTGACCGGAGGCGTCTGGATGCGTTCGTCGTATTCGGAGAACTGCGTATCCGGACCGAAATTCCGACCGACCATTGCAATCCGCAAACTTTTGATCCCCGTGTAATACACAGTGCCGATATCCAGCGCCCAGTTGGCTGTTTTGGCCCCCTGCACATCGTCTAACTGTTCTTCCATATAGCGCAGATTACCACCAATTTGCAACCGATCTGTCACTTTCCTGCCATAAGTCAGGCCAATGGAGAGATTGCCGCCGCTAAATGTGCCTTCGTCCAGATTGATGGATACGTTGCCAGTGCGCCTGCCCGCAGCATCCAGAACTTCAATATTTTCTGTGCGGTACATGGTGCCGTAATCCAGAGCGGTCGCGTTGATCCCCACATAGCCCCATTGGTCCAGGTTTTTGACAACACTGCCCACATTGTATCCGATATCGGCAATCCAGTTGATTCTACCCACAAAAACATCTAAGTCTTCAACATCTGTTGTAGAAGCCGGATTGTTGAATGCAAAACTGGCATCGCCGTGGCTAATGGCGGTAGCAACACCACCCATTGCAGCGATGCGGGCGCTGGTCGGAATTTTCAGAAATTGCCAGCCGGACATGCCAACGCGTTCAAAAGGCGCTGGCGAAATGCCCAGACCAAATTCCTGTTCGCCGTAGGTCGTCTGCCCGCTGGCCCTGTGCGGCAGGAAGAACACGGCCAATATTGCGCATAAGATGTAGAAATGGCGATTCATTAGTCTGTCCTCCAATTATCCGTAACAGGGTTATTTGATGACGACGAATTTGCCCATAGCAGATTCGCCTTCATGTCCGGGCACTTCAGAAGTTATCTGATAAATATAAAGCCCTGGCATCACATTGTGGAAAAACCGCGTGAGCATATAATCGTTATCCGTGGTAGATCCCCAGGCTTCTTCGCCGAATCCATCGTCGTGCTGGATGGTGCGAATCAAATCTCCCGCCAGATTGTAGATGCGAATAGTACATTGCGACGGCACATTCACAAATGTCAACCGCTTTGCCTGCCCGGGATCGGGGTGTCCACTGACCTGGCGGAAGGGATTGGGCACCACGCGCACATCTGCAAAATCATTTGAGGGTGCTCGCTTCGACGTGATCGAATCGTAGGTATAAGCCGTCATGCCGCTTTCCAATCCCTGCGTATCAAAACTGGTCACGCCATAGCGCAGTGGAATGCCGGGATCGGTTTCAAGCTGGAAAACCACCCGCCCGTCCTGAATGTTCTCCTGGCCTTTGTTGATGGTGGCCCGCAACTCCCAGGGACCTTCGATGCCGACGGGGGACGAATACACCTTGTAGCCTGCAAAATCGGCTTCGCCCGTGAGCGGATCCACATAATTGCTCGGAACGGGTATCCACCGGAGTTCGACGCCGGACTTGAACGACCCGCCTTCCTCGGATTTAAAAATCTCCGCTTCCAGTTCATCACCCAAAAGCATCTTGGGCGGATTGCCCACGGTAGGTGGAGGAACAGCAGTTGGCGTGTAAAAACCCGTCGCGTTCCTGGTTTCGATCAATTCTATTGCCGCGTCCCAGTTCTTGCGAAATTCCTTGATAGAAGCGTGTTCATTACTCGCCCCTTCCACCTCACTTGCAAAGTCCATGTCGATCAGTCTCGTGGCCGCTTCGCCGCCCAGCATGGCGAGGTTGCGGTCCATTTCCCCGGCACACATGATACGGGTAAATGTGATCGAGTCTCCAGGGGCCAGATTGTACGGTCCGATGCCCATAGCATAGACCGGCCACCGTTCGTATATGCCACCATCTGAGGTCGTTGGATCCTGTGCGGCTGCTCGATAGCTCATTTTCGACTGGGAAAAGGCGAACGGACTGGGCATATCCGAAAATCTATCGAGGTTTAACACATTAGGACGACCTCCTCCCCACACCCATTTTGCGTTTTCCGACTCCGGAGCCGCCGGATGTACGCCAGTGGGGGAAAGGCTCCAGTCGTAATTGGTGATTGAGTGGTGTACCCTGGACTCGCCGAACGCATTTGGCGGCACATCCACAAATCCGTGTCCGACGACCTGGGGAGAATAGAGCTGATAGTCGATTGATCCCTGGCTCTTGATATTGCCCGGATCTCCGACATCTCCCGTGACATTACCCGGTGCGATGTCGTAAGTGACTGCCTGCTCGGTATTGATCGGAATGGAGTTGTCATCGTAGAAAACAAAAACCCCTCGTTTTTCATCCCAGATATACTCGGTATCATACTGGGTTTTCAACTCCCCAACGCGGCCCTGCCGCGTGACCTGCACCGTAAAGCTATGAATGAAGAACATATTGCGAAAAGGGGCGAAATCGTCATTGATAATCGTATATTCCGTAATGACGAAGTCGTCGTATTTGGGAATGCTCCAGACCATACTTCGGGACCTGAGGATATACTTCAGGTTGTCCGCTTCGGTTCCAGGGGGCCATCCGGTATGGTTCGAAATCAGCCCCCCCTCCATAACCTCTTCCGGAAAATGGATACCCCTTTCGACAAAATTGTAATTCTTAATAACCCTCGTGGGTTCGCCGATGCTGACCCAGGGAGGCTGGTACTGATTCCCATCAAACCCATGCACGAAGGCAGTGTCGTTCCGCACCGCCCGCACCGAGCCTGTGGTCCAGGAACCCGCACCATTCAAAGAATTTTTGAGACTCCCCTGATAACCGGGATACGAGATCTGTCCGCATCCTGCAATACTGCCCGAAACCGGGATACCCGCTTCATAGGATTCCATCCACATTTTCGCCCGCGTCAGGGCCTCGTTATTCACATTCTGTGCCCGCACTGCGGACGCGGCAACCGCCAACCCGAGCAGTGAGGTCAACAGTACCCATCTAAACCGCCTGAAATATGAGCGCATAAATCATCCTCTCCTTTCAGCTATAAAAGGCTCTACCACCTCACCTGAACGCCAAATATCACCTCGCGCGGCATCTGCCGCTGGTTGTACCAACGCCAGACATCGTCCTCTTCCTCCCGGAAATCGCCAGTGCCATACACGACAAATGGCAGCCTGCCGTTCTCGTGGTATTGCTGCAAATTGTTGCCCGTTGGGAGACGCAGTTGTTTCTGATTAAAGAGATTGATCACCGTGACATTGATTTCCGTTCGCGCGCCCGGAATAATATTGTCAAATCCCTTCGAGACCATCATGTTGGTATTCCACATGGGTTTCCACCGCATGTTCAACGGCTCAGTAGATGGATCGCCCGGCGAGTGGTAGGTGTATTTGAAGCCCTGATTCCAGGTGGAATGCAGGTTCACATTCCAATCACCCAGAGGTCTCCAACCGCCCAAAACAGGTCCGAAATTCACCGGCGTAAACACCGTAGCCGTCAATTTGGCACTGTTCCGGGGGTTCCAGTACGCGTTATCTCTGCCAGACACCCCCTTATCCCTATTATTGGCACCGTGACGGCTGTCCGGACGCGCCTTCTGGCCACCCGGCTGAACGCGATAGACATTCCGCAGTCCATAGATACCGGTATTCGAGTAAGATAAATTGTAGTGGAACTTGAGATGGGCATACTGTTGGAAGCGGCTATTCATCGTTATTTCCAGCCCGCGCACATCCTGGAAAAACATATTGCCGTTAACCACCAGACTCCCACTCTTGCCCGGTCCCCTGGACCCCAGGCCGTTAAAGTCGGGGAACAGGCGGTGGCCCGTCCCGGTATATGTCCCGTAATCGGCGAGAAAACTTTCATCATTCTTAAATCCAGCGGCTGTCAGGTTCTTGCCATCCTTGTAATACAGGGTCACGTCCAGATTGAGCAGAGCGGCGATGTTCTGGTCAAAGCCGACCTCATACTGGATCATTTTTTCGAACTCCAGGCCGGGATTTCCGGCGCCAGCCCAGTGGGTATAAGAATATCCATGGTTCAGTCCGTAATCCGCCGGCAGCGGTGTGAGGATGGGATCAGTCTCGGGATAGGGCCTCAGTTGCATGAAAGGCGTATTGGTCATCTTCTGCCACGAAGGCCGCTGATTGAAATGCCCATACATAAAGTGCAGCACGGTCTTATCTGTAATGGGGTGGGAAATGCCGATCCTGGGCGAAATCGCCCACTGCGTGGGCGTGTGTTCTGCAAACTCATCAGTACTGGAAATATTCTTATACCCATAGGGATCGCCGATGGATATCTCGCTCTGTTTGACATTGCCCGGCGTATCCTCATCGATTCGCAGCGGGTCGAAGACATCATCACTGACGTATGCATTCACATTGTACATATCCACCCGCAGCCCGGCGTTTACGATCATGCCCATGGTCTCGATCTTATCCTGAATATAGATCGCACCCTCGTAGGGATTGGTATCCCGGGCAATCGGATCTGTGACCCAGGCTGTGCTGATATATCCGAAGTGGAAGTACCGGTCGAAAAACTGGTAAGATCCGTATAGCCCGGCCTTCAGCTGATGCACTTCATCTACCTGCTTGGTAAAATCGGCCTTGATGGTATAATTATAGGCCTTGGCGTAATCCTGAGCGTGGTCGCCCGGGTAGTTGAGGCCCCAACCGGGAATTCCAGAGATTCTGCCAACGCCGTGAAATGGCAGGCCCCTGGTCAGGCGCTTGTTTTCCTCCTCCACCAGCACTTCGTTCCAGTCAAAGCCCTTCGAATAGGCGGCGTGGCTGGTCTTCCACAAATTGTCCCGCCTGTAATTGGCTTCGCGGAAATACCAGAAGTAGCTCAAATTGACATCCAGAAATGTTCTGGGATCAAAGATATGGGTCAACTTTGCCTGTCCGCTCCACATCCGCACGTATTCGGGCGCTCGGGGGGTCGGTCTCGGGGTGCCCTGAGCCACAAAGGGGAAAAATTTCCAGCTATTGGAGGGATACGCAATATGCGCACCGCTGCGATGCTGCCACAGACCGTTGTCTTCGCTGGAACCGTACAGCGTGCGGAACTGGTCCGTATTGTTAAACCCGCCGTGCATCCCCTGAAGTTTGACCCTCGAATTCTGAGTGACATCAAAAGTCAAGGAACTCTGTAAGTTCCATTCCGGGTTGTAATTCAAGGCGGAAGGATACTTGGGAACACCCTTTTGGTACCTGCCCGAAGCCATAAAAGAAGCCCTCTTGGTCAGGGGACCGTAAAGCGTGCCTTCATATCCGTGCTGCGTGCGTTTGTCGTACTCTTTTAAATCCTGTATCCAGGGCGCAGTCAGGTAGTTCATAATCCAGTGCTGCGCCAGGGCCGTATTCACGCCATCGCGATTATCGCGAAGACCCTTCTTATACTCGTCTGCCGCAGTGACGTGGCCCGTCCCGAACCAGCCGGGTGGGGGGTGATTATTCCACCAGTCCGGATTGCTCATCACGCGGTTTTCGTAGCGCTCAGGGCCGTAAATATGCCCGCCCCAGTGATAGATGCCAGCGGGGCGCATTTTGTAATCGAGCGTACTGTGGACCCTGGTCCTCGACGATTTGGTCACCATATTGATCACAGCGCCATTGGCGCGGCCGTATTCGGCATTGTACCCTCCCGACAGGACCTCCAGTTCCTGCACTGTGGAAGTGTTGATACCCGTCCAGTTGGAGTTGGACGCACCATCGCGCAACTCCATACCATCGACATAATAGGAAACATCCAGACCGAACCCACCGCGGATGCCGCCGTTGTAGTTGACGCCCTGCTGCGTATCTACGGCTTGCTTGATATTGGCGACAAAGCTCCGGTCGAGTTCGATAGAAGACATGACGGCTTTGCTGCCGGTCAAATCGACTTCGACGGGTGGCCGTTCGGCCACAACAACCATTTCCTCGGCAGCGAGGACCTCTTCGCGGAGGCTAAAGTTCAGCGTTGAGGTCTGGTCGATTTTCACGCGAACCTCGGTCTGCGTGACATCGTGGTATCCAACCATAGATGCCTTGACGGTATGCAGGCCCGGCGGAACGGCCAGAATGAAAAACTGTCCGTCCGCATCGGTAGTAGCACCCACCAGAATGCCCTCTACCTGGACGACGACATTTGCTCCTGGCAAAACCTGCCCGGCTGCATCTTTGACGGTCCCGGTAATTTTACCGGTTGTGCCGGCATATACCACCGATGCCGAACACATAATAACGAGAAACGCTATTGCAATCTTTTTCATAAGATTTCCTCCTGAAAAAATGAAAAATAAGGAATATATCTCAAATACATTATATTTCCTTCAATACTTTAAAAAGGCATATATATATA